>NZ_JBYSXB010000053.1:0-28136 GCF_058781765.1 Arthrobacter sp. FW306-1B-G06A
CGAACCGCCGTATGCGAGGCCCGCACGTACGGTGGTGTGAGAGGAGGGCCGGGAGACCCGGCCCTCCTACTCGATTTTCGGCGCTAGCTGATGGACGCCAAGGTGTAACCACTCCCGCGGCGCACACCAAACAACGGCCTCCGCGCGTTTGGAGCCCCCGCCCCTGCATCTTAGGCCGGCCGAGCCCGGTGTTGGTCCAAGTGAATTAGAGGAGAAATCTGGGCGGTAGCCACAAGGCCACTGGATGCTTGCCGTAAAGATTTCGTAAAGATCGTGACGAAATGGCGCTACTTGCCGATAGTTTCGGACGCGCCGCCATCTGAGGTTTCCCCCAATTCTCGGGTGGTGCGCATCTAGAAAGATGGCCCGCCGCCTGTGGTTCCCCCAATTCTCAGGCGGCGGCGCCCTTCGAAGATGTCCAAGTCCTATGCACGGAACTCAACGTGGGTACGGCGCGTCGTAACTCGCGATCACTCGTCTATTTAGGAGATCCATTGTCGTACCAGCAGCAACAAACCACCCAGTTTGGCAGCGCCATTCCGCTTTGGGCCCCGTACTATGGTGCACCGATCGGCGAGGCAGCACGCCGGTTCTTCAAGAAGTACGCCACGTTCACCGGCCGGGCCAGCCGTAGCGAGTACTGGTGGTGGACCCTCATCTCGGTTGTCGTCACCACCGTGCTGAACATCGTCATGTCCGTAGCTGGCTCCGCCGGTGCCACCGTCAATGACTCCGGAGCTATGGTCCCGGGTCCCGGGGCGATGGTCGGCGTCATCCTCCTGGTCATCTGGGGTCTGGCAGTCGTCGTCCCGTCTCTGGCCCTCACTGTCCGCCGCCTCCACGATGTGAACTTCAGTGGCTGGATGATCTTGATCGGCCTCGTCCCGTTCCTCGGTGGACTGGCGCTGCTCGTCTTCACGATCCTGCCGTCCAAGCCGGAAGGCCAGCGGTTCGACGTCCCCGCCTAGCTCCAAATCACAGGACAGCCTGAAGGGTCATCGGCCGTGATGCCGGTGGCCCTTCAGTGTCTTCCTCGATTGAGTTTCCTGCCAGGCAGCGACGAACGAAACCCATTGGGTGGGCGTGGAGGGCGCAGCGGCCGGCGCGTCATCGCGCGATACTGGCCCGCATCTCCCGCGCACGGAAGGGCTTGGTGATGAAGCCGTCCGCTCCGGAGCCCATCCGCCGGCCAGTGAAGCCTGCTCTGTGCCTTCGCGAAGCCCGCAAGTTTGCTGGGCACTTGCCGTAAAGATTTCGTAAAGATCCTGCTGAAAAGCTGAGAGCGCGCGCAGCCTGCCGATAGTTTTTAGAAGCGCCGCCACTTGGGTGTCCCCCAATCCTCAGGTGGCGGCGCTTCTTGAAGATCACGGCCAGGGCCTCAGTTACCTGAGCAAAACAGATTCTTCCATAAGCATGTGGCGCCTAGTTGGCGCGCGAGCTGACAGTCTTAGTGAAATCTTGATCTTTTCTTAGTGTTTCCTTGAGGTTCACCCTGTAATGGGCCGGTTTCGTCTGTCGGCCATCTCAAGCTACGATCAGGAGGTTGTCCGGACCGAAAGGCATCCCTGCTCGTGGATTTTGGCCGCTTTCTCATTGACCTTGTGGTCTTCGTTGGCATCACAGTTGTGCTGATGTGCTCGCTCCACCTGCTCGTGCTGTGGCGCTCGAAGCGGAAGTACAGGAAGCTCTCGCGCCCGGAGCCACGGGCACTTCCGGGCCACGATGCCGGAGCCCGTCCGGAAAGGCCAGGTCCGGCACGCATTCGCGACCAACCGGCGACTGTCAGTGGCGGCCAAAGGCCATGACAATGGCTACTATCGCCGCGACGACCAGCACCGTCGCAACCCAGATCCATTGCTGTCCGTCCAAGTTCGCCCCAATCTCAGGTCTTGATCCAGTCTCCCAAACCGGAGGTTGTTGAGCGAGGTCTTGTGGGGAAGATCGAAAGCCCACCCTTGCAGAAGCAGGCCGGAAGCGTTCAGCTTCCGGCCTGCTTTTTCAGCCAGGAAGGGAGTCCGGGTGCCTCCCTTCCTGACCTTCTTTGAGAAGCGATCCCGCGCAACACCCCGACGACACGCCCTCTACGGGGCCTTCTAAAATTCAAAGAGGGTCAGGAAGGGCGCTCGCCCAGCCCGCGCCGGCGGGAGCGCCCTTAGTTCAGCGCGATGACCAGCATCTGGTTGGTGCCCGGGATGCACGTCTGCAGTATCGCCCGGGGGAAGCCGCCGAATACTGCTGCGACGTTGTTTGTCGTCCCGCCTTGGGGCACCTGGCCGCGAGCTGTCACGGTGTATGTGCCGTAACCGGGAATGCTCACCGTCTCGCCGACGCCGATACCCGAGAATCGTGCCCACCCGCCGCAGAAATCATGTTCTGTAATGAAAAGCGAATAGGCGTCCGTGGGAGTGAAATGGATCGGGCCAATGCAACTGTCCACAGCCGCCTGGCCGCCGGAACCCGCAACATAGATGGTCCGCACCGCCGGAGCCGGAGCCGGAGCGGGCGCGGGCGCAGGAGCCGGAGCGGGCGCCGGTGCCGGAGCGGGTGCCGGAGCCGCGTCAACCGGCCGCCCGGTCAGCTTCAGCACCTGGCCGGGCACGATCACGGAATACGCGCTGAGCCCATTGGCTGCCAGCATCGCATCGACGTCGACGCCGAATCGGGCGGCTATCGAGCCAACGGTGTCGCCGCTGACCACCGTGTAGGCGTTCGTGTCGGGCGCCGGAGCAGGCGCAGGAGCAGGAACGGGTGGAGCAGCGGCTGCGACCGGCGCCGCTGCAGGAGCTGACGGCGCGACGGCGGCTGGTGCCGGTGCCGGCGTGGGACTGTCAACCGGCGTCGGACTGGCAACCGCAGGGGAAGGTGCGGCAATCCCGGCTCCCGAACCGACATGCGGGGCGATTGCAGCGCTCGTGCCTGGCGCAAGGACCTGTGTGTAGTTCTGCATCGTCACGGCCGCAATGGCGACCACCGCCACGATTGCCCAGGTGGCTATTGATGCCTTGTACCTGGTGACAGTTCTTACCCCCGCGGATATCAGGGCGAGGACGCTGCCTCCACTGATCCCGCCGTGTCTGTACTCCTGCTGATACATGTCGAATCCCCGTAGCTCATCGTTTCTGGGGCCGGCCGGTTGGCGGCCCCGGGAAGTGATACGCAGGCGCAGGGGATGGCGCTCGTTGAGACCCTTTTGCTTAAATGCGCAGCACTGAGGAAGCCCTCATGTCCGCCCATTTCGAAGAGATCCATCAACGGGATGTAACCCGGTTATTTGGATAAGTCCATCAATGAGATTTATGAAATGAGGTATTCCTTTTCCTGCTGCAGGTGATTTGAGTGTAGGAATGGGTAATTCGCTCCACACGAGTGGGTGCCACTTGCTTTTATTTCCGGCCGGCCACCAAACACTCGCAAGTCTTCTTCGGCGTCGGGAGGGGTGCCCCCGAGGCCCGGACTTCCGGCCTTCCGGCCAGGGTGGCGATTTTGTTTAAACTAAGTCTACTTAGTAATTAGTAGTCAGATTTGTCCGGAGAACTGACGAATTCAGCAATGGGCTCCGCAAATGCGGAGCGGCGATTTTCCAGGAATTCATCCACCGTCTGCGGGCGGGCTTGGCCGCTTCGCTTGACCACTGCGACAGAATGGGTCCATGAGTCGAATCGCAATCATCGGCGGCCACGGCAAGGTGGCCTTGCACCTGTCCCGCATCCTGAGCAACGAAGGTCACGCGGTCACTTCCTTTATCCGCAATCCGGAACACGCGCCCGAGGTCGAAGTGACGGGTGCGGCCCCGGTGGTGCTCGACGTCGAGAATTCGACGACGGCGGAGATCGCGTCGGCGCTTGACGGCCACGACGCCGTGGTGTGGTCCGCCGGGGCAGGCGGAGGCAATCCGGAACGTACCTATGCCGTAGACAGGGATGCCGCCATCCGCTCGATGGATGCCGCGGCACAATCCGGCATCACCCGCTATGTGATGGTGTCCTACTTCGGCGCAGGACCCAGCCACGGCGTTCCCGAGGACAACAGCTTCTACGCCTACGCGGAGGCCAAAGCCGCGGCGGACGAGTACCTGCGCGCTACTGATCTCGACTGGACGATCCTTGGCCCGGGTGCGCTGACCAGCAATCCGGGGTCTGCGCTCATTGAGGTAAGCCCCGCGGACCCGAGTACCGGGACGGAAACTTCACGGGCCAATGTTGCCTTGGTGGCTGCCGCCGTCTTGGAACTGCCCGAGACTGTCCGCCGCACCATCGAGTTCCGGGACGGCTCAATGCCGGTGGTGGAGGCTCTCACCGCGTCCTAACCGCGCCCCGCCGGGATATGTTGGTAGGGCTAGTCCCTCGGCAGGCGCCCGGGACGCCGCCGCTACGACGTCTGGGGAAATCGGGAACATGGACCAGTTGGCACTCATTGTTGGACTGCTTCTTGCAACGGTCGTGGCCGTGGGCCTCGGGGACCGCTTGCGGCTCCCGTACCCGGTGCTGATGCTCTTGCTGGCTGCGGCTATGACCTTCATTCCGGGCTTCCCGGACTTTGATCTTGCGCCTGAACTGATCCTCCCGATCTTCCTTCCGCCGCTGCTGTTCGCAACCGCCCAGAAGAGTTCCTGGGCCGTCTTCCGGGTCCGGTGGCGGACGCTTCTGCTCATGGCTGTGGCGCTCGTCGTGGTATCGACGGCGGTTGTTGCCGGTGCCGCGTGGCTCATGATTCCGGGGATCGGCATTCCTGCGGCGATCGCACTCGGTGCCATGGTGGCCCCGCCGGACCCCGTCGCGGTTGAATCCGTTGCCGGACGCGTCCACATGCCGCGCAGGCTCATCACCGTGCTGCAGAGCGAGGGCTTGTTCAACGACGCCGCCGCGATCGTGATCTTCCAGGCCGCGGTGGCGGCGACGGTTTCCGGCACCAAGCTGGGTGCCGGCGTCGTGCTCCAATTCGTCATCGGTGCTGCCCTTGCCGTCATTGTCGGCATAGCGATGGGCTGGTTGACGAGGCTCATCACCCAGCTGGTCACCTCCATGGTGGCCCGCAGCGCCGTGACCCTGGTGATTCCCTTCGCTGCCTACATCCTTGCGGAAGAGCTGCACGCCTCGGGAGTGATCGCCGTCGTCGTCACCGCCCTCGAAACGCAGCGGCACGCGCGGTCCCAGGACGCCGCCGAGCGCGTCACCCGCACCGCCTTCTGGGACGTGGTGGAACTTCTCGCCACGGGCCTGGCGTTCGGCCTTGTGGGGCTGGAGATCCGGCATGTGATCCGGGACGAAGGGGCGGCCATATATGGCATGATCGGCCCCGCCGTGGCGGTGTGCGTGCTCGTGTTCGTTGTCCGCTTCGCTTGGCTCGGGCTTTTGGCAATCTCGGCCCGCAAGCGGAAAAACCTGCTGCAGCCGGCCTCGCCCAAGGAGGTCCTGATCCTGACGTGGTGCGGCATGCGCGGCCTCGCGACGCTGGCCCTCGCCTTGGCGCTTCCTCTGACTATCGCAGAGGGCAGCGACTTCCCTGCCCGCCACGAGATCCTGGTCATCGCCTGCGCGGTACTGCTGGCCACCCTGGTGCTGCCGGGGCTGACCCTTCCGTGGCTCATGCGCGTGCTCAAGGCATCCGAAGACGGTTCGCACGAAAAGGATGCCGCGCGGCTCCTGGCCAAGCGCGCCCAGACCGCCGCCATCTCCGCACTGAAGGAACACGATCTGATGAAGGAGTTGCCGGCGGACAAGGTGGCCCTCGTCAAGGAAAAGATGACCCGCCTGCATGCCGAGTTGCTTGACGGGACATTGAAGAACGAGTCGGACGCCGAAAAGCGACAGCGCGGCAGGGAACTGGCGATCGCGGTCCAGACCATCGCCCTCGACGCCGCGCGCCAGGAAGTGGTCGCCGCGCGGAGCGAGCCCGGCATGGATCCCGAGGTCGCGGACAGGGTCCTGCGCCAGCTGGACCTCCGCACGATGGCGATGCCGGAATAGCCTCGTGCGCAGCCGAGGACGCCGACGAGTGCGCCGACGGGAAACCCGGTCAAGCCGTCGAAGAGCCTAGGCCCGCCTCAACACCAGATCCAAGGAGTTCTTCTCCACGCGGTCCAGGGCATGGCGCACCGCGCCGACACCCACAATCGCATCGCCCAAAGGGGACGCGGCCAACCGCGGGGGAGTGGCTGTGTAGCTGGCCAGCTTCCGGGCGGCAGGCTCAAGAAGGACCGATGCCGAATCCGCCACCGCGCCGCCGATCACCACGAGTTCCGGGTTGAGCAAAATGGCCACCGTCGAGACCACCCGGGCCAGCCGGTCCGAGAGCCGGTCCAGGATGTCCAGCGCAACCTTGTCACCCTGGGCCGCAGCGGCGAACACGTGTTGGGCCGTCACCTCGCCGCCCGGCGCGGCCGCGGTCCGCAGCGTCGTTTTCGACTCTCCCGCCAGGGCTTCTGCCGCCCATAGCCTGGCAAGCGCGGCGAGGCCGTCGGCGGAGCCCACGCCCTCCACCATGTCCAGATAGGCCATTTCACCCGCGCCCCCGGCAGTACCGTGCAGCAAACGGCCGGATTCCACCAGGCCCGCACCGAAACGCTCCCCGGCCAGGAGTACGGCCAGGTCCTGGACACCGCCGCCCGCACCGCGCCAACATTCGCCCAATGCCGCCAAGTTGGCATCGTTCTCCAGTACTACCTCCCATCCGTGGAGATCGTGCAGGGCCTTCTTCAGCCCGACGTCGAACAGGCGCCAGAACGGCTGGCTGACGAGGATGTTTCCGTCGCGGCCCACCGGGGCGGCGAGCCCCACCGTCACCGCCAGGACTTGGTCCGGCGCCACTCCGGCAGCCTCGAGGGCGAGCAGCGCGGTTTGGCTGATGACCCCGATCCGTTCCTCCGCTTCGATCTCCCTTCCGCGGAATGGCTTGCTGGCCCGACCGACCGTTTTTCCGCGCAGATCGGCCACCACCACAGTGGTCTTGAGGACGCCGACGTCGATTCCCAAGACGCAACCGGCACTTTCGTCGAGTTCGAAGCGTCGCGCGGGGCGGCCCTTCTGGTACGCGCCGAAATCGCGCTGGTTCTCCAACTCGCGGATCCAGCCCCGGGCCATGAGGTCTTCGCACACGGAAAGGGTGGTGGCGCGGGTCAGTCCGGTAGCGTCCATCAGCTCCGAAACGGTCACTGCGTTGGAGGAACGGATGACCCCGAGCACGGTGGCCGCGTTGAACCGCCGGAGCATCTGCGGAGTGGCAGTCGATATATCAGGCATGGCTGTTGACCTTCTGTAGGTATGCGTCACATAATACTTGAGGTACTAAATTTAGATTCTAAATAAAAGTCCCATCCATCGAAGCGTCGACACAGAACAGGATTCCCTTTGTCCTCCACCGCCACCATGGCAACTCACAACGACTCCGAGCGCATGGCCGATCCCAACTGGTGGCGCCAAGCGGCTGTCTACCAGATCTACCCGCGCAGTTTTTCGGATGCGAACGGCGACGGACTGGGCGACATCAAGGGCATTACCGCCAAGGTTCCTTACCTGAAATCCCTCGGCATTGACGCCGTCTGGTTGAGCCCGTTCTACCCCTCGGCCCTGGCTGACGGTGGTTACGACGTCGATGACTACCGCAACGTGGACCCCAAGCTGGGCACCCTTGCAGACTTCGATGAGATGGCGGCCGCACTGCACGCTGCGGGCATCAAGCTGATCGCGGACATCGTCCCGAACCACTCCTCGGACAGGCACGAATGGTTCAAGGAAGCGTTGGCGTCACCGAAGGGCTCGGCTGCCCGTGAACGCTACATCTTCCGCGACGGCCTGGGCGAGAACGGCGAGCTGCCCCCGGCGGACTGGGACTCGATTTTCGGCGGCCCGGCCTGGGAGCGCATCACCGAACCGGACGGCACCCCGGGACAGTGGTACATGCACATCTTCACCAAGGAGCAGCCGGACTTCAACTGGGACAACCCCGAGGTTCGTGAAGACTTCCTGAAGACCCTCCGCTTCTGGTCCGACCGTGGCGTGGACGGCTTCCGCATCGACGTCGCCCATGCCCTCACGAAGGACCTGCCGGAGGTCCTGCCCTCCAAGACCGAGCTGCCCAAGGAAGGCGAAAACGCCTTGGGTGAGCACCCGTTCTGGGACCGCGATGAGGTGCACGAGATCTACGCCGAGTGGCGCAAGGTCTTCAACGAGTACAACCCGCCCCGGACGGCCGTCGCCGAAGCGTGGGTCCACGCGGACCGCCGCGCCCGCTACGCCAGCCCCGAAGGACTGGGCCAGGCGTTCAACTTTGACCTCCTCCAGGCCGATTTCGACGCCGAACAGTTCCGCACGATTATCACCAAGAACCTCGGCGAGGCCGCGGCATCCGGTGCTTCGTCCACCTGGGTTTTCTCCAACCACGACGTCGTTCGGCACGCCACCCGCTACGGCCTGCCCGCGGGCGGCGGCCGGGACGGCCTGGGCCAGGACGGCAAGCAATGGCTGCTCGACGGCGGTTCGGCCGCCGAGGTCGACGCCGAGCTCGGCTTGCGCCGCGCCCGCGCGGCCTCGTTGCTCATGTTCGCACTGCCGGGTTCCGCGTACCTGTACCAGGGCGAAGAACTTGGCCTGCAGGAAGTCGGCGACATCGCGGCCGGCCAGCGCCAGGACCCCGCGTTCTTCCGCAACCCGGGAGTGGACGTCGGCCGGGACGGCTGCCGTGTCCCGCTGCCGTGGACCAGCGAAGGTTCCTCGTTCGGTTTCGGCGAGGGACATGCCCACTTGCCGCAGCCTGAATGGTTCGCGGGCTACGCAGTGGAGGCGCAGGAGAACGTTCCCGGTTCCACACTCGAGCTGTACCGCAAGGCCCTGGAACTGCGTTCGGAACTGCGGGCGGCCGAGGACCTTGAATGGATCCCCTCCGGCAACGAGTCGGTGCTGCACTTCGCGCGGCCCAACGGCTGGCAGTCGGTGACGAACTTCGGCACCGAGCCGGTGGCACTTCCGGAAGGCACCGTCGTCGTGAGCAGCGCACCGCTCGACGGCGGCAAGCTCCCGGCAAACACGACCGCCTGGATCGTCTAACCCGCTAACCCGCACCCCCTTACCCAACTGGCCCGCAGTTAACGTCGTTTTGAAGGCTGTAAACGACAACAACTGCGGGCCAGTTGCACGTGAAAGAGTTGGAAAATGACTGCACAAAGTGAAACAGCCGCGGGCCGGCTCATCTACGGCTGCATGGGCCTTGGAGGTCCCTGGGAGGGCAGCGAATACGCAGCTGCCGAGATCGAGCAGGCCGCGGCCGCGATCGAGGCCGCCATCGGCATCGGGATCACCCTGTTCGACCACGCCGACATCTACCGCACCGGCAAGTCCGAGGCCGTCTTCGGTGAAGTCCTGGCTCAGACGCCGGGGCTGCGGGATAAGATCCAGCTCCAGACCAAGTGCGGAATCCGGCTAAGCCGGCCTGGGGTCGACGGACACTACGACCTGAGCAAGGACGCCATCCTGGAGCGTGTCAATGGAAGCCTGGACCGGCTGAGGACCGACTACGTCGACGTGCTGCTTCTCCACCGCCCCGACCCCCTGATGGAACCCGCGGAGGTGGCGTCCGCCGTCGGGCAACTCATGGCGGAAGGCAAGGTGCGGCAATTGGGCGTGTCCAACATGTCGGGCGCGCAGATCGCTTTCCTGCAGGACCGGCTGGAGGTGCCGATCGTGGCCAACCAGCTGGAAATGAGCCTGCACCGGCGGGCATGGCTCGAGAGCACGGTCCTGGTCAACCATGATGATGCCCTCGGCTACAGTTTCCCGCACGGCACTTTGGAACACTGCGTCGCGCAGGGGATTGAGCTGCAGGCCTACGGTTCCCTCGCCCAGGGCCGGTACACGGGCTCGACGCCGGATGCCCCGACTGCCGCGGACGCTGCGACTGCCGCTCTTGTCGCCGAGCTTGCGGAAGCAAAGGGTGTCACTCCCGAGGCCGTGTTGTTGGGGTGGCTCATGAAGCATCCGGCACGCATTTCCCCGGTGCTCGGCAGTTCCAACCCGGCGCGGATCGCTGCCTGCGCGGACGCTGCCGCCGTTGCCGCAGCCATGACGCGCGCCGAGTGGTATGGCCTGTGGGTGGCTGCGCGGGGCAGCAAGCTCCCCTAAAGCGCGTTAAACCCAACTAGCTCGCATTAGATGTCGTTATGAGCCCTGAAAACGACATTAAATGCGAGCTAGTTGGGCTAAGGCAGCTACAACAGCACATGCGTGCTACTACAGCGGCGCGACAACTGAGTAGGTGCTCGAGTCACCTTGGATCGACTGGCTCGGCTTGCCGTCCACGCCCACCGGGATGTCGCCGGCGATAGTCACTCGGTTGAGCTTGCGCGGCTGGCCGTCGTAGTTGTCCGGCGCGTAGTGCTGGGTGATGCGGTTGTCGAAGAGCACCAGCTGGTTCGGCTCCCAGTTCACGCGCACCACGTTCTCCGGACGGGTGACGTAAGCCTGGAGCAAGCGGATGATGTCCTTCGATTCGGTGTTGGACAGCCCCACGATCCGAAGGCGCTGCGCGAAGCCCCCAATGAACAATCCGCGCTCCCCGGTCAGGGGATGGACACGCACCACGGGGTGGGCGGTTTCGAACTTGATTCGGGTGAATTCCTTGCGGCGCTCATCGGCGTTCTCATGTTCCAGGTTCTTCGGCACCGAGTAGTCGTAGTCGTTGGTGTGGATGGCCCAGAGCGTGTCCGCGAAGCTCCGGAGCTCGTCCGGCAAGTCTGCGTACGCTCCCGCCGAAGAAGCAATCAGGGTTTCGCCTCCATAGGACGGAAGATCGATGCTGCGCAGAGTGGAAGCCTGCGGCGGGTTGACCACGAATGTGACGTCGGTGTGCCAATTGTTGGCGGAACCGTTCTCGCTGTCCACGGGCAGGACGTTCTCTTCGCCCTCCACGGAGGCCACGGTCGGATGGGCAGTGGTGAGCGGGCCGAAATGGCTGGCGAATTTCACCTGGGCCTCGTCGCTGAGAATGTTGGCCTCCCGGAAAACGAGGGCCTTGTGTTCGTTGAGCGCGGCCCGGATCTGCCCCACGGTTTCCGGGGAGAGATCGCCGCTGACGTCGAAGCCGCGGATTTCGGCGCCGATCCGGGATCCGAGCTTGGCGAATTCGAGTTTGGTTTCGGTAATGATGGACATTTTTGTTCCTTTTCTGTTGTGACTTGGTTGTGACTAGATGGATGGATTGACGGTCAGGACCCGCTCCCGACGGCGGTCCGCCAGCGGGAGAAATGCCGTTCCAGGGCTACAAGGAGGAAATTCACGGCCAAGCCCAGAAGGGACACCGTGAGGATGCCGGCGTACATGTCCGGGATGAGGAAGCTGCTCTGGGCATTCACGATCAGGTAACCGAGCCCGGCCTTCGCCCCCACCATTTCCGCGGCGATCAACACCAGGATGGACGCCGTGCCGGCCATGCGGATTCCCGTGAAAATGGTGGGCACCGCGGAAGGCAGGATCACTTTGCGGAAGAGCGAAAGGCTTGAGAGGCCGAGCGACTTCGCGGCCCGGATGAGCAGCGGGTCCACCGTCTTCACCCCGGCGATCGTGTTCAGCAGGACCGGAAAGAACGCCGCGTAGGCCACGATGCTGATCTTGGACTCCTCGCCGATCCCGAGCAGCAGCGTGAACACAGGCAGCAGGGCAAGCGCGGCTGTGTTCCGGAACAGTTCCAGGAGCGGGTTCAGCACCGCATTGAGCCGCCCGTACCAGGCGATCAGCAAACCGAGAGTAACGCCAGCCACGAGGGCTGCGCCGAATCCCGTCACCGAACGGGTGAGGCTCGCGGCCAAATGCCCCTGGATGGTGCCGGATTCGAACAGCTTCCCCCATGCTTCCAGGACCACATGCAATGGCGGCAGGAATACCCGGGTCGAGGGGCTGGCCAGATATGTCGGCCCGAGTTCCCAGAGAGCCAAGAAGGCGATGATCCCCGCGGCCTTCCACAGGCCGGAACCGGCGCGGGCGGCGGCGGTCCGCACAAAGGCGAGAGTCGCCGTCGTGCTCAGACGCCCCGCCTCAACGGAACCGGAGTGCCCGACGGCGGGAGCTTGCTTGGGTGCGGCGCTCGCCGCGGGCTGTTGCGTGAGAGTCGTGGTCATCAGGCCGCGCTCCTTTCGAGAGTTGTTCCCGGGACTTCATCCGGGGCCGTGCCGTCGGGCAGGATCTTGCGATGGCCGGCATCCTGGGCAAGGCGGACTTCGTCGTGCAACAGGGTCCAGACCTTGTGCCGTTGTTCGACGAAGGCGGGGTGCGAGCGGATGTCGTCCCCGCCGTCGCGGTCAGGGATGTCCACGTCCACGATTTGCTTGAGCTGTCCGGGCCGGGCGCTGAGGACGGCGACGCGCTGCCCCAGGTACACGGCCTCGTCGATGCCGTGGGTGATGAAGACGATTGTCTTGCCCGTGGCCCGCCAGATCCGCAGGAGTTCGTCCTGGAGTTGTTCACGCGTCTGGGCGTCCAACGCGGCGAAGGGTTCATCCATGAGGAGCACATCGGGCTCGTAGGCGAGGCTCCGGGCAATGGCCACCCTCTGCTTCATGCCGCCCGAAAGCTCATGCGGGAAACGGTCCTCGAAGCCCGCCAAGCCAACCAGCTTGAGGTATTCGCTTGCCCTGGCAGCACGTTCGCGGCGGTTGAGCTTGCGCCCGTCGGTTCCCTTGCCTTCGAGCCCGATCGACACGTTGGCCGACGCCGTGCGCCAGGGGAAGAGTGCGTACTGCTGGAAAACCACGGCACGGTCCTTTCCGGGTCCCGTCACAGGCTGGCCGTCCACCAATACCTCGCCGGAGGTGGGCTTGGACAGGCCAGCCAGGAGGTCCAGCAAGGTGGTCTTGCCGGAACCGCTGGGCCCCACCAAGGTGAGGAACTCGCCGTCGCGCACGTCCAAGCTGAGGGAACTAATGGCGGTCAGTGTGGTGGGCTCTTTCGCGCCTGGCTTGCCTGTCGCTCCGGCACTGCCGCCTTTTCCGGGGCGGACGGTGAATTGCTTGGTGACATTTCGGAGGCTGATTTTGGCGGTCATCACTATCCCTTCGCGGTACTTGGGGTTGGGGCGCTTGCTGCGAGATCGTTGAATTTGTTGGTGTAGTACTTCGACGGTGTGAGGTCGTTCTTGACGATCCCCGAGCTCTTCAGCCACGCGGACCAGCGGGTGAAGTCCTCGTCCTTGATCACGCCGTTGTCGGGGACGCCAGGGCTCTTCCAGTACTGCAGGTTCGCGGTGCTCTCATTGCGTCCGCGGGCGTCGATGATCTTCTTGAAGCGCGCGATCACTTGGTCGCGCGGCGTCTCGGTCTCCCACTTGATGGCCTTGGCCACGCCCGTAGCGAAGATCCGGGCTGTGTTGGGGTTCTTGTCGATGAAGTCGTTGCGGAGCACGTACTGCCCGCCGGCAAAGGTGCCGAAGAGTTCATAGTCGTTGAAGAGCGAGCGCAGTCCACCGGCGGCAACGGCATGGTCCTGCAGGACCCCGCCCAGGCTTCCAACATCCACCTGGCCGCGGCGTACGGCTTCTTCGGTGTCGTTAGGCGCGAGCACTACCAGCTGTACCTGCTTGATTTCGTCCTGGCTGAGGCCATTCTTGCTGAGGTAGGTGTTGATGACGGCTTCCGAATGTGCGCCCAGGGTGTTGACGGCGATCTTCTTGCCGATGAGGTCCCTGGCTGTCTTGATGGGGCTGTCCGCCTTGACGTAGAAGCCGTTGAAGGTCTTGGCATCTTCGCCGTAATAGTTCACGACGGCGGTCACGGGAGCCCCTGCCTCGATCAGCTTCACGACGGCCCCGGCGAACGCGCCGCCGAAGTCGGTCTGGTTGGTGGCAGCCGACTGGATGTCCTGGGGCCCGCTGGTGGTGTTGCCTACCCAGTTGAGTTTGATGTCGCCCAGGTAACCGAGGTCCGCCGCCAGCTCAGGGAGGCCGACGTTGTTGGCCGAGCCTTGGTAGCGGAGTTCTTTGACTTCGGCTTGACCGGCTGTTTGGTCTCCCGCTTGGGCATTGCCGCCGCAGCCGGTCACCGTCAGCGCAAGTACGACGGCGGCCGCGACGCTTAGCAGGGGCTGGTGCAGTTTCATGGGAGCTACTTTCTGGGGAGTGGAATTCGTGGGTCCGGACCTGGTCTGGAGTAGACCGAACTGCCGGTGGGAACGATGTAAGCGCATGTCCACTGGTCAGGGGAAGCCCGGCAGTAACCCTCGGAAACGCCGGGAAACCGGGGGCAATCCGGCGAAATCCCCGCGCAACTCCGGGCAACAGGGGGACACATTTCGCCCTGCGTCGCTGGGTTGAGCTGGTTTGAGCTGCGGGCTCCCCAAAGCGCGCCAAACCCAACTAACTCGCATTAGATGTCGTTTTGACGGCTCATAAGGACAACAACTGCGTGTCAGTTGGGGGCGGGGCCTCCTGTCACAATCGTTTTGTTCGTATTGATGCTCACACGGGTGCCCGATTCTTAGCGTTCCCGGCGGCTGGCCGGATACGGTAGATACATGACGTCTAGCACCGCCGCCGAGTCCATTCGGTCCACCCGCAACATTCCCGCCGAGATTGCACGCTCCTGGCTCCTCGTGAACGCCATGAAGACGGAGCTTTTCGACCAGTCGGCCTCATCGCGTGCGGACGCCATCATCCTTGACATCGAAGACGCCGTGGACCCGTCCCAGAAGGACATTGCCCGCGAGAACGTCATCAACTGGCTGACCGCCGGCGGCCAGGCATGGGTCCGCATCAACGACGCCACGAGCCCGTTCTGGGCCGATGACCTCGCCGGACTGCGTGGCACGCCCGGCCTGCTGGGCGTCATGCTGGCCAAGACCGAGTCCGCGGACCAGGTCACCGAGTCCTTCCACCGCATGGACGGCAAGACCCCAGTCATCCCGCTCGTGGAGTCGGCCCTCGGCATCGAGGAAGCCAACCACATCGCCCGCGCGCAGGGTGCCTTCCGCCTCGCCTTCGGTTCGGGCGACTTCCGCCGGGACACCGGCATGGCCGCCACGCCGGAAGCGATGGCCTACCCGCGTGCCAAGCTCGTCGTCGCCAGCCGCGTGGGCAACCTGCCGGGCCCCATCGACGGCCCCACCGTCGGCACCAACCACCCGATTCTGCGCGAGCAGACCGGCATTACGGTGACCATGGGCATGACCGGCAAGCTCTGCCTGGCCATTGACCAGACCACGGTCATCAACGAGGTCATCAGCCCGACGCCGTCGGACGTCGCTTGGGCCACCGACTTCATGAACGACTTCGAAGCCAACGGCAGGGTCATCCGCGACGGCTCCGACCTCCCGCGCCTGGGCCGCGCCGAAAAGATCATGAAGCTTGCCGTTGCCTTCGGGGTCCAGCCCTCCCTCTAAGGGCTCCCGCCGACGCTAGAGCTCCCGCCGACGCTAGCTCACTTACATCCGGTTTTTTCAGGACGCTCGCTCACTTTTGACGGCAATTCCCGAAACCCTCCTGCAGATGATCTGCGCGAGCGTTGGTGGATTGGCGGCCATAAGTGGGCGGGCGTCCGCCCGCGACTTGCCATAGGTGAGCGGGCGTTCGTTGGCGACCGGCCATAGGTGAGCGGGCGTTCGTTGGCGACCGGCCATAGGTGAGCGGGCGTTCGTTGGTGTTGGGTCCTGACTCGACGCTTCTGACAAGTGCCCTAAACTTGGGGGGTGCTGAACGAATTCTGGGCCACGGCCTCTACCGCCTACAAGACGCTGGTTTTCAGCGCGATGGGGCTTATCGCCGTCGGGATCATCCTGACGATCATCGGCAACACCTCCCATAACCAAGGCCTTGCGCTGACGTCATTGTTCGTGATCGGGCTCGGCCTGGTCCTGCATGTCGTGGGCATGGTGGTCCGCGGACAGCAGGTCCGCAAGGGCTTGAAGAAGTAGCCTGGCGGAACATGGCGATGACCAAGCATGCGGTGGTAATCGCCGGAGGAGGCCCCACAGGGTTGATGCTGGCGGGCGAACTGGCGTTGGCCGGCGTCGACGTCGCGATCGTCGAGCGACGTCCCAACCAGGATCTCGCCGGATCCCGTGCAGGCGGTTTGCACTCACGCACCATCGAGGTCCTCGATCAGCGCGGAATCGCTGATCGCTTCCTGTCCGAGGGGCAAATAGCCCAGGTCGCGGGGTTCGGCGGCGTCCGTTTCGACATCAGCGACTTTCCCACCCGGCACAACTACGGGCTCGGGCTGTGGCAGAACCACATCGAGCGCATTCTGGCGGGCTGGGTCGCCGAGCTGGCCGTGCCGATCTATTACGGACGCGAGGTGACCGGTTTCGCGCAGGACGCTACCGGCGTCGACGTCGAGTTGTCCGACGGCGGGCCGTTGCGCGCGGAGTACCTCGTCGGGTGCGACGGCGGCCGCAGCCTGGTCCGCAAAGCAGCCGGCATCGAGTTCCCCGGATGGGATCCGACCACCAGTGCCCTGATCGCCCAGGTCGAGATGGCCGAGCAGCCGCCCTTGGGCGTCCACACCAATCCTTTCGGTATCCACTCCTTCGGCAAGCTGGATTACAAGATTCTCGACGGCAAGGTGGTCTACGCGGATGGCGGGCCCGTGGGGGTCATGGTGACCGAACAGCACATCGGACCCACCACCGAACCGACCCTCCAAGACCTGAGCAACGCGCTCATCGCCGTATGCGGGACGGATTACGGGGTCCACAGTCCTATCTGGATCTCCAGGTTCACCGATATGACCCGGCTGGCCGCAAGCTACCGCGACGGACGCGTCCTGCTCGCCGGCGACGCGGCGCACGTTCATGCGCCCGACGGCGGACAGGGCCTCAACACCGGCGTGCAGGATGCCGTGAACCTGGGATGGAAGCTGGCCCAAGTGGTCAAGGGGACATCGCCGGAAAGCCTCCTCGATAGCTACCATGCCGAGCGCCATCCGGTGGCCGCCCGCGTGCTGCGCAATACGATGGCGAGTGTCGCGCTTCGCCGCCCGGACGACCGCACGAAGGCTGTGGGCGAGGTCATGGCCGAGCTGCTCGGCATGGAGGAACCGCGCAAGCGCTTCGCCGCGATGCAATCCGGCCTCGACGTACATTACGACGTCGGCAATGGGCACCCGCTGCTCGGACGACGCATGCCCGATCTCGACCTCGTCACCGCGGACGGGCCGATTCGCGTCTTCAGCCTGCTGCACGATGCCCGGCCGGCGCTCCTCAACCTCGGCGAACCCGGCACCATCGACATCACACCCTGGGCAGACCGTGTTCAGCTGATAGATGCCACATACCTTGGTGCGTGGGAGCTTCCGGCACTCGGCGAGGTCAGTCCTCCTGCCGCCGTGTTGATCCGGCCCGATGGATACGTGGCCTGGGTGGGAGACGGCACCCAAGCGGGCCTTGCCGACGCGCTCACCAGATGGTTCGGACCGCCTGCCTCGGGGTAGCGGTCCGGCTCTACGTACCGGCTCCCGGGCCGATAGGGTTGGACTATGACTATTAACCCGGACTTGCAGGGCCGCAGCTACCCTGCCGCAGAGGTGTACGACGTCGGCCGCGAAAAGATCCGGGAGTTCGCCCGGGCCGTGAAGGCCACCCATCCCGCCCACTTCGACGTCGAAGCCGCCAAGGCCCTGGGCCACAGCGACCTCGTGGCCCCGCCGACCTTCGCAATCATCGTCGCCCAGCGGGCCGATGCCCAGCTGATCGAGGACCCCGATTCCGGGATTGACTTCAGCCGCGTGGTTCACGCCGACCAGCGCTTCACCCACCACCGCCCGATCGTTGCCGGAGATCAGTTGCGGGCCGAACTGCACGTCGACGGCGTCCGCGCCATGGGCGGCGGGGCCATGATCACGACGCGTTCGGAAATCACGACGGTGGACGGCGAAAGGGTCGCCACCACCACCTCGTCCATCCTGGTCCGCGGAGAGGGACAGTAACCATGAGCATGAAACTTGAAGAACTTACCGTCGGGCAGGAAATCGGCACCCGCAGCATCGAGGTCACGCGCCAGGACCTGGTCAAGTACGCCGGCGCATCCGGCGACTTCAACCCGATCCACTGGAACGAATCCTTCGCCACCGGCGTCGAGCTTCCCGGAGTCATCGCGCACGGTATGTTCACCATGGGCTCCGCCGTGCAATTGGTGAGCGACTGGGCCGGCGACCCCGCCGCCGTCGTCGACTACCAGACGCGCTTCACCAAACCGGTGCTGGTCGCCGACACCACCGGTACCAGTGAGCCCGGTGCCGTGATCGAGGTTGCCGGAGTGGTGGGAGCGCTCGACGCCGAAGCCGGCACCGCGCGCATCGACCTGACCGTCACCTTCGCCGGCCAGAAGGTCCTCATGAAGTCCCAGGCCGTTGTGAAACTCGCTTGAGCCGGCTGCAACAATCAGCTCCTCGCGCCACCGCGGCGGAATTGTCGCGGTGGGGGGGCCCACTGCTGTGGTGGCCGCGTACGGCGCCAGCGGCCTGGCCTTCTCGTCGTGGGTCTCCCGCTTGCCGGCGATCCGCGACGGCCTGAACCTGACGCCCGGCACGGTGGGCCTCCTGCTGATGTGCATGACCGTGGCATCGTTCCTCTCCGTGTCGGCGTCCGGGGTGATCGTGATCCGGCTCGGATCACGGTTGACCACGCGGATCGGCGGCGCCATGGTGGGCCTTGGCCTGGCGGTCGCCGGTTTTGGCACGTCTGTGCTGGCCAACCCGGTGGCCGTGGCGCTTGGACTCATGGTGATCGGCCTCGGAACGGCAAGCTGGAACACGGCATCGAATGTTGAAGGGGCGTCACTGGAACGCGCCCTGGAACGGCACATTATGCCCCGTCTCCACGGATCCTTCAGCCTCGGCACCGTTGCGGGCGCCGGGCTCGGCGCGTGGGCCGCTGCCGCAGGACTGCCGGTCTTCTGGCATCTGGCCGGGGCCGGCCTGGTGGTCGCGGTCTCCGTGGTGACGGCCGCTGCGTGGTTTCGTGCGGACATCACCCGCCGTTCCACTGCACGAGGTACCCCAAAAGCCTTCAAACCCGAAAATCCAGACACGTTCGAAGATCCTTCAACCGGCCCCTTGCCCGTCATCCAACCAGGCCAGCAGGGACCGGCCGAACCTTTGGACAGCAAGCGCATGGTGGCCCGGGCATGGCGCGAACGCCGGACCCTGCTGCTTGGATTGCTCGTCCTGGGGCTCGCCCTGGCTGAGGGCGCCGCGGGGGACTGGGTGGCCTTGGCGTTGGCCGATGGCCACGGGCAATCCGACGCTGCCGGCGCCATCGGCTATGGAATCTTCGTGACGTTTATGACCGTAGGCCGCTTTGCCGGAACCGTAGTCCTGGACCGCTTCGGCAGGGTGCCCGTGATGCGTTGGTGCTCGGCCACTGCCGTGGTGGGGTTGGCGCTCTTCGTCTTCGCCCCAGTGCCGTGGCTCGCCTTCGCGGCCCTGGCCATCTGGGGACTCGGTGCCTCTTTGGGGTTCCCGGTGGGCATGTCCGCCGCCGCGGACGATCCGGCGCACGCAGCGGCCCGGGTATCGGTCGTCTCGACGATCGGCTATGGGGCCTTCCTTTGCGGTCCGCCGCTCTTGGGCTTGCTGGCGGAGCACTTCGGCATCCTGCATTCCTTGCTCGCCGTCCTGGTCTTGCTCGTCGCGAGCTTCTTCCTGGCGCCCATCTCGCGGAAGCGCGCGCCTGAGCCGGCCCGTCCCTGAGCCGGCCCGCCTTGCGGAAGCCCGTCCCTGAGTCGGCCAGCGCAGGCAATCCCCGCTAGGCTTGTTCGGTGACCCAGACGATGCTTTCCGAACTGACCACGGCCGCCGTTGGCGGCCCTGCCGGCACCTTTGTGGAGGCCCGCACCGAAGGGGAAATCATCGATGCCGTCCGTTCGGCGGACGCCGCGGGCGAGAAATTGCTCATCATCGGCGGGGGATCCAACCTTCTGATCTCTGACGCCGGATACCCGGGCACTGTGCTCAAGATCGCGTCGCAAGGCTTCACCGTGAACTCGGAGGATAGTTGCGGGGGCGTTTCCGTGGTGGTCCAAGCGGGGCACAACTGGGACGCCCTCGTGGAGCACTCGGTGCTGCATGCGTGGTCCGGACTGGAAGCCCTCTCTGGCATCCCCGGAGCCACCGGCGCCACTCCTGTGCAGAATGTGGGCGCCTACGGTGCTGACGTGTCCCAGACCATCGCAGCGGTCCGTACCTGGGACCGGGAACGCAACGCCGTGCAAACCTTCACCAACTCCGAGCTCAAGTTCGGCTACCGGGACTCCATCCTCAAACAGACCACCACCGAGGGCTCACCCCGTTACGTGGTGCTGACGGTTGAATTCCAGCTGCCGCTCGGACGCATGAGCGCGCCTATCCGCTACGCGGAGCTGGCCCGGTCCCTCGGAGTCGAGGCCGGGAAGCGCGCGTACTCCAACGACGTCCGGCGCGAAGTCCTGCGGCTGCGTGCCTCCAAGGGGATGGTCCTGGACGCTTCGGACAGGGACACGTATTCCACGGGTTCCTTCTTCACCAATCCGATTGTCCCGGCCGCAGCGGCCGCATCGCTGCCCGAGGGAGCGCCGCAGTACCCGGCTGGAAACGATGGCCTCGTCAAGCTGTCGGCGGCCTGGCTGATCGACCAGGCCGGCTTCGGAAAGGGCTTCGGACTCGATCCATCCAGCGTGTCCGGGGGCCGCGCCTCGCTGTCCACCAAACACACCCTGGCCATCACCAACAGGGGAGGAGCCAGCGCGGAGGACATGGTGGCGATCGCGCGCGAGGTGCGCCGCGGCGTCGTCGAGCGCTTCGGCATTGAACTGCACCCGGAACCGCTACTGATCGGCCTCGCGCTGTAGGAACCCGAGGGCTATGCGCGTCAGCGCTTTCCGCTCGGGAGGACCTTGTTGAGCAACAGGAACGTCAGCCCGCAGCTGGCGGCCCCCAAGAGGAAGATCTGGCTGAACGCTATGCTCTGCGGCGACGGACCGCCGGGCGAAATCCAGCCGGCTGCCGCGAAGCCTGCCACGCCCAGGAGCATGACGACGGCGGCGAGCAGGAAGCTGCGCACTTGATCGTTGGCGCTTGCCTGGAACCCTGATTCGGGGTCGTCAACGTGCCGATCGGACGATGGCTGGCACGCGGCAGCAAGGCCTAGGAGGAGGGCTGCCGCGCCGGTGGCGGCAAGTCCCACTTCCTGGACAGCCTGCATCGACGGGGACAGTCGAACCCCCGCACCAACCGCTATTGCCAGGCCGCAGACAAGCCCGACGGCGGCGGCGCACCAACCAGCGGCTGCCAACCGCCGGCTGAGCGGCCGCAGCAGCGGACCTAACTCACCGAACAGCATTCCCCTAGCGTAGGAGGGCCCGCTGGTAGGCCCCTGTGAGCGGCATGGGAGTTCCTCGGGCGTCCTCATGAGGACCGAAGCTGTCCGCCAAGCGTCCTATGATGGGGCCATGTCAGCTTCGGCGAAGATCCGGGTCACTCCCAAAGTCATGGGCAGGCTGCGCCTCGCTAGCCAAGGATTGCTTGGGGGATTCAGCAGCCCGGAGGAATGCGTCTCCACGATGGGTGCCATGCAGGCCCAGGACCTTGCCTCGGCGTTCTGGGCAGTGGGCCAGCGCGTCCCCGGTTCCGGCCTCTCGAAAGTGCTGGAAGCATTGGAGGACGGCACCGTGGTCCGGTCCTGGCCCATGAGGGGCACGCTGCACCTGGTTCCGCCGCAGGACTTGCGTTGGATCCTGGGCATCACCACGGAGCGGTCCATGCGTTCGGTTGCCGCACGGCACCGGGAACTCGGCATCGAAAAGGCAGACATCGCCGCCTGCCGCGACCTTGCCCTTGAACGCGTCGCTGGCAGCCCGGGCGCCACGCGCGAGGAACTTTTCAAGATCTTCGAATCCGCGGGCCAAGTGACCGCGGCCCAACGGGGGATCCATTTGCTCTGGATCCTGTGCCAGAACGCGTGGCTGGTCCAAGGACCTCCGGCGGGGACGGCGGGCAAAGCCCTTGGACAGCAACTGTTCGTGGCTTTCGACGAGTGGATTCCGGAATCCAAGATCTTGGGGCGGGAAGAAGGGATTGCCGAATTTCTGCTCAGGTATCTGCGTAGTCACGGACCGGCCACGCTCCAAGACTTCGCGTGGTGGACCCAGATCCCCAAATCCGAGGTCCGGGCAGCCCACGAGGCTATTCGCAGCCAACTCGTTGAGCTCGTCTTTGGTGCAACGTCCTTTTGGCTGTCGCGAGAGACGGCCGCATTGCTCGACGACGGCGTTCCCGGCTCGCGGACCGTCCTCGCTTTGCCGGGGTTCGATGAATTCCTGCTCGGGTATACGGACCGCAGCCTTGTCCTGCCTCCGGAGCATTTCCAGAAGGTCGTTCCGGGCGGCAACGGGGTCTTCAAACGCATGATTGTGTCCGGCGGCGAAGTGGTGGGCACCTGGTCCCGCAGCGGCACTGGCCGCACCGCCGTCGTCGTTCCCGAACCGTTCGCCCCGGAAGGCCTGACACCAGCGGCCAAACGGTCCTTCGAGCTCCAGGCCGCCAAGTACCTGCGCTTCATGGAGCGTTGAGGCACCCAACTTACTCGCAGTTGATGTCGTTATGAGCGTTCAAAACGACATCAACTGCGAGTTAGTTGGTGAAAGCAGGACTGCTAGAGGGTGCCGGTAGCGATCTTCAGCATGCGGCGCAGCGGCTCGGCAGCGCCCCAGAGGAGCTGGTCGCCCACGGTGAAGGCGCTGATGTATTCGGGGCCCATCTCGAGCTTGCGGATGCGGCCGACCGGAATCTCCAAAGTGCCGGAGGCAGCAACCGGGGTGAGGTCCGCCATGGAGGCTTCCTTGGTGTTCGGCACAACCTTGGCCCACTCGTTGTCAGCGTCCAGGAGCTTCTCGATTTCGGCGACGGACAAGTCCTCGCGCAGCTTGAGCGTCAGTGCCTGGGAGTGGGAGCGCATGGCGCCGATACGGACGCAGAGCCCGTCCATGACAACGTGGTCCTTGCCCGGCTTTCCGTTGGCGGTGCCGAGGATCTTGTTGGTTTCCACCCCGGCCTTCCATTCTTCCTTGGACTGGCCGTTGCCGAGGTCGGCGTCGATCCACGGGATCAGGGAGCCGGCCAGCGGCACGCCGAACTGGGTGGCGTCGACGCCGGAGCGCTGGGTCGCCAGGACCTTGCGGTCGATTTCCAGGATCGCCGAGGCAGGATCCTCCAGTTCGCTGCTGACTTCGTTGTTGAGGGTGCCGAACTGGTTCAGCAGTTCGCGCATGTGGCGGGCACCGCCGCCCGACGCCGCCTGGTAGGTCATGGAGGTACCCCACTCGACCAGGTTGTTCTTGAAGAGGCCGCCGAGCCCCATGAGCATGCACGAGACGGTGCAGTTGCCGCCGATGTAGTCCTTCACGCCGCCGGACAGTCCGGCGTCGATGACGTCCCGGTTGATGGGGTCCAGCACGATGATGGAGTCATCGTTCATGCGCAGCGTGGACGCGGCATCGATCCAGAGCCCGTCCCAGCCGCGGCTGCGAAGCTCGCCGTGGACCTGCTTCGTGTAGTCGCCGCCCTGGGCAGTGACAATAATCGGCAGCTTGGCAAGAGTCTCAATGTCGAACGCGTTCTCGAGCTTGCCTGCGCCGTCGGCGAATGACGGCGCGGCACCTCCCGCGTTCGAGGTGGAGAAAAATACCGGGTTGATGTTGGCGAAGTCGCCCTCTTCCTGCATGCGCTGCATCAGGACGGAGCCGACCATGCCACGCCAACCGACCAGTCCAACGGACGGATTAGCTGCTGTAGTCATTGAACCAGTCTAGACTTTCGCGGCTCCCGGCCGCTGTCGGTTACGTCACGACCCAACTGACTCGCAGTTGTTGTCGTTTTGGGCGCTCAAAACGACAACAAATGCGAGTTACTTGGGCAGGGCACACAGCCTTACTTGCCGGAGTCGGGCTCTTCCAGCAGGGCCGCCTTGCGGGCGCGCAGGGCGTAGAACGCGCCAAAAGCGAAGACCTGGGTCACCACCACCAGGACGATGATCCCCAGGATCTTATTGCCGCCCAGGATCATAGTGAGCCCGACGATCGCGGACAGGAGCGCGAAGAGCGGCAACAACATGTAGCCGAGCACGAACAGGGTCTCAGGTTTCTTCAGCATTCTCAGTCTTCCGTCCGGCGCCACGTGGCGATCCGGTAGTTGGTGCCGTTCTTGGAGGTCAGCCAACCATCAGCCGGCTCTGTCGACTCAAGGTTCCAGGCCTCGCCGAACTCCGGCGCGAACGTGTCGCCGTCGGTGTCGGAATCGATGACCGTGACGACGGCGACATTCGCGATGTCCATGGACTGCCGGTAAATCTCGCCCCCGCCAATGATCCAGACGTTCTGGCCGCCAGGTGCGAACTGGGACTCGAGGAGCGCTGCGTCAAGCGAGGAGACGACGACGGCGCCACGTGCGTCGGGCGTGTCCGCCCAGCCGTGCTGCCGGGTCACCACGATGTTGGTGCGGCCGGGCAGGGGACGGTACTTTGCGGGGAAAGACTCCCAGGTCTTCCGGCCCATGATGACGGGATGCCCGGTTGTCAGCCGGCTGAAGTGCTGCAAATCTTCGGGAACGTGCCAAGGCATGGTCCCGCCTTTGCCGATCACTCCACTGCCGGTCTGTGCCCACACGAGGCCGATTCCGTTGAGCGTTTCCGCGGCCTCCCCGGGGGAAGGCGACTCCGCGGCGGGAGTTTCCTGGGCGTTCATACCGCCACGGGCGCCTTGATCGCGGGGTGGTGCCGGTAGCCGACTACTTCGAAATCCTCGAAGGTGTAGTCGAAGATCGAGTCCGGCTTGCGGGCGAAGCGCAATTGCGGGTACTCGTAAGGCTCCCGGGAGAGCTGTTCGGTGACTTGCTCCACATGGTTGTCGTAAACGTGGACGTCCCCGCCGGTCCAGACGAAATCGCCGGGCTCGAGGCCCAGCTGCTGGGCCACCATACAGGTCAGCAACGCGTAGGAGGCGATGTTGAAAGGAACGCCCAGGAACATGTCGGCGGAACGCTGGTACAACTGGCAGGACAGCTTGCCGTCGGCAACGTAGAACTGGAAGAACGCGTGGCACGGCGGCAACGCCATGTCCTTGATCTCGGACACGTTCCAGGCCGAAACGATGTGCCGGCGCGAATCCGGGTTGGCGGCCAGGCCCTTCATGAGCTCTGCGATCTGGTCAATGTGCCCGCCGTCGGGAGTCGGCCAGCTGCGCCACTGCACGCCGTACACCGGGCCGAGTTCGCCATCAGCGTCTGCCCACTCATCCCAGATGGTGACGCCCTGCTCTTGGAGCCACTTCACGTTCGACTCGCCGCGGAGGAACCACAAGAGTTCCAGCGCGAGGGATTTGAAGTGGACCCGCTTGGTGGTGATGAGCGGGAAACCCTGGCTTAAATCGAAACGCAGCTGGCGGCCGAAAACGCTCCGAGTGCCGGTGCCCGTGCGGTCCGACTTGTGCGTGCCGTTGGCCATGACGTCGCGCAGGAGGTCTTCATATGGGGTTGGGATGCTCACGCACCCAGCTTACTGGAGTCAGTCATCGAAGGGCTTGATCTGTTCCACGGCAACTACGCGCTGGCCGTTTCCGCGGGCCACATGGCACACGATCATCTCGCCAGGCGCCAGGTACGGATCCTGGGCCGGCAGCATCTCGTGAAGCTCGGGGCCCATCCGCTCGCCGAGCGTCTTCAGGACGGTGGGGAGTGCCGGCCTGTGGGTGCAGAGCGCAACCCCGCGTTGCTTGTCGAATAAGCCCTCGACGATCGCGGCTGTCTTCTTCGGGCTCCGCTGGTGATGGTGTTCCGTCAGGGCCTCCACAAGTTTCACCTTGGCTCCGGCTGACTTGGCGTAAGGCGCGATGGTGGACACACACCTGGCCCAGGGACTGCTCACGATCCGCAGCGGCTTCCACACGCCCAGAAGCCGTTCGACTGCCAGTGCCTGGCGCAGGCCCGTCACGGCCAGCGGCCGGCTGCCCTCTGCCTTGGTCCAGGAGGATCGCGGCTTGGCCTTGGCATGGCGCACCAGAATCAGGGGCCACGTTTCCAGCTCACCATTGAGGTGGGCCTTCGCCAACGCCTGGAGGGGGCCCACATCCGTCGGGTTGCTCAGGAAACGTGCCGCCTTGTCCGGCGCGGCCCACATGTAGGCATCCACTTCCTGGCCGTCCGGCTTGATGATGGACCCGTTGACTTGCGTCGCCCAGTAGTGCACCACCTTCAGCCCGGCCGCCACATGGTAGTGCGTCGGAGGAAGCGGAATCCCGAGGGCAGCCTTGAGGCCGATCTCTTCCCTGATCTCGCGGACGGCGCACTCCGGGATGGTTTCCCCGGCGTCGAGCTTGCCCTTGGGCCAGGACCAGTCGTCGTACTTGGGCCGATGGATCAGCAGGACCTCAAGGGTGCCCTTGGTGACGCGCCAAGGAATGGCGCCGGCCGCCGTGACGGCGATCGGCTCCCCCGGATGGTCCGTCTGGTCCGCAATAGGTGTATCGCTCTTCAACTTTTCGCTGCCTACCGCCGGGCAACTGCACGTTGGCGGGACCGGGAGGCAAGCAGCCAGGACTGGATGTCCAGAAGCGGCGAGCCGTCCTCGGCCTGGTGGAACCTGGTCCAGTGGCCTTCGTTGTCGAGGTGCCAGCTGGCAGTGCCGGGGTCCATGTAACGGCGCAGCAGATCCATGACCTCGGCTGTATCTTCGCGGCTGGAGAGCTGCACCAGGGCCTCGACCCGGCGGTCGAGGTTGCGGTGCATCATGTCCGCGGAGCCGATGTAGACCACGGGATCGTTGGCATTGGCGAAAGCAAACACGCGCGAGTGCTCCAGGAAGCGGCCCAGGATGGAGCGGACCGTGATGTTCTCGCTGAGTCCAGGAACTCCCGGACGCAGCGAGCAGATGCCGCGGACAATGACGTCAACCTTTACGCCGGCCTGCGATGCGCGGTAGAGGGCATCGATGGTGGCCTCGTCAACCATGGAGTTGACCTTGATCTGGACCTTGGCGGCAATTCCCGCCCGGGCGTTGCGGATCTCGGTCTCGATCCTGTCGATCAATCCGGACCGCACTGAGCGCGGCGCCACGAGGAGCCGCTTGAAGGTCGACTTCGGAGCATAGCCGGAGAGCTGGTTGAAGAGCTTGGACAAGTCCTCGCCCACCTGCTCATTGGAGGTCAACAGGCCAAGGTCCTCGTAGTAGCGGGCCGTCCGCGGGTGGTAGTTGCCCGTGCCGATGTGGCAATACCTGCGGAGGCCATCCACTTCCTGGCGGACAACAAGGGACAACTTGCAGTGCGTCTTGAGTCCCACGATGCCGTACACCACGTGCACGCCGGCCTGCTCCAGTTTGCGGGCCCAGGAGATGTTGGCCTGCTCGTCGAAGCGGGCCTTGATCTCCACGAGGGCCAGGACCTGCTTGCCGGCCTCGGCAGCGTCGATCAGTGCGTCCACGATGGGGGAATCGCCGGAAGTGCGGTACAGGGTCTGCTTGATGGCCTGGACCTTGGGGTCGGCGGCCGCCTGCTCCAGGAAGGCCTGGACCGACGTCGAGAACGAGTCGTACGGGTGGTGCAGCAGGATGTCGCGGCGGCGCATCGCCGCGAAGACGTTGGCGGCCTTGGATGTCTCGGATTCGTTCAAGTACCGCGAGGTGTGGGGCACGTGCTTCGGGTAGTGGAGGTCGGCGCGGTCAATTCCGCCGATGACCGACAGGCCCCGGAGGTCCAGGGGAGCCGGAACGGAGTAGACCTCGGATTCCTCGACGCCGAGTTCCCGCACCAGGAGCGCGCGGATGTTCGGGTTGATGTCCGTGGTGACCTCAAGCCGGACGGGCGGGCCGAAGCGGCGGCGCAGCAGTTCTTTTTCAAGTGCCTGCAGGAGGTTCTCGGCGTCGTCCTCTTCGACTTCCACGTCCTCGTTGCGGGTGACGCGGAAGGTGTGGTGCTCCATGACTTCCATTCCGGGGAACAGCTTGTCCAGATGCACCGCGATGACCTCTTCGAGCGCGATGAAGCGTGCCACCCGGCCCGGGACCGCGCCGGCACGCGGTCCGTCGATCGAGACGAGGCGCGGGAGCTGGTCCGGGACCTTGACGCGGGCGAACAGTTCCTTGTCGCTGACCGGATTGCGGACAATCACGGCCAGGTTGAGGGAAAGCCCGGAGATATAGGGG
>NZ_JBYSXB010000054.1:0-27465 GCF_058781765.1 Arthrobacter sp. FW306-1B-G06A
ACGATCAGGCAGCTGGGAAGTCAACCCGCTAAGGATGTGTGAGGTCTCTTCTCCTGCAGCCACGTCCAACCTCTCTTCATTGAATGTCTGGGCGCTTGCACTGTGGTGCGCGCTGAACCGTGCATAGAAATTTCGTATTGTGAGAATATAATTCTGTAATTCGAGATTAGCCATGCGTTCGTCAAGCGTCAATCTCGTCCCGCGGAGACTAGCGCCCATGGGGTCCCGCGGTTCCCACGCTGCCGTTTGTGACCGCCGTCGGGAGCTTGGCCCTTGACCAAAGGTGACCTAGCTCATACAGTTATTTCACTATTCAATAACTAGATTCCACGATGCGAAAAACTTCAACTCCTCTCACAGCGTCTCGGAAGCCTAGTTGCAGCACCACAAAGAAGTGGAGATCCACGATGCAATCGACTCCCCCAGTCGGCGTCACAACGGCTCCGGAGCAGACCATCCTGCCAGGCAGTTCGGTCCATCCGTCAGTAGGAAATGAAACCCTGTGCGATGTAGCGTCCGTCGCAGCGGGCCGAGACATCAGCCCCACCCTCTACAACCTCGACCTCGCCCCTACCAAGAAGGAGGGTAGGCGCTGGACCAGCTACAGCATCTTCACCCTCTGGGCCAACGACGTCCACAGCCTTGGCAACTACGCTTTTGCGATCGGCCTCTTTTCCCTTGGCCTGGGCGGGTGGCAAATCCTCGTGGCCCTGGGCATCGGCGCAGTCTTGCTGTTCACCCTCTTGACCTTCTCCGGTTTCATGGGCCAGAAGACCGGTGTTCCCTTCCCGGTCATGAGCCGGATCAGCTTCGGTATCCGGGGCGCCCAGCTGGCAAGCCTCGTCCGCGGGGCCGTGGCCATCGCCTGGTTCGGAATCCAGACGTACCTTGCCTCCGTGGTGCTCCGCGTCATGCTTGTCGCCATGTTCCCCGGGCTCAAGGAGATGGACGCCAACTCGATCCTCGGCCTGTCCACCCTTGGTTGGATCGCTTTCGTATCGCTCTGGATTGTCCAGTTGGTCATTGTCAGCTTCGGCATGGAAATGATCCGAAAGTACGAGGCCTTCGCAGGCCCCATCATTCTCGCCACCATGCTGGCCATTGCCATCTGGGTCTTCGTGGAGGCCGGGGGTGCCATCCAGTGGTCCGGCATCAAGGGCCTCGAAGGCGGCGAGATGTGGCGCACGATCTTTGCCGGCGGCGCGCTCTGGGTCTCCATCTACGGCACGTTCGTCTTGAACTTCTGTGACTTCACCCGCTCCTCGGTGTCCAAGAAGTCGATTGTCCGTGGCAACTTCTGGGGCATCCCCATCAACATGCTCCTCTTCGGCGCAATCGTGGTGATCATGGCCGGCGGCCAGTACAAGATCAACGGCAAGATCATTGAAAGCCCCTCGGACATCGTGCAGAGCATCCCCAACACGCTCTTCCTGGTCCTGGCTTGCCTCGCTTTGCTGATCCTGACCATCGCGGTCAACTTGATGGCGAACTTCGTGGCACCCGTCTACGCCCTGACCAACCTCTTCCCCAAGCACCTGAACTTCCGCAAGGCAGCCTGGGTCAGCGGTACCATCGGCCTGATCATCCTGCCGTGGAACCTCTACAACAACCCCCTCGTGATCGTGTACTTCCTGGGCGGACTCGGCGCGCTGCTCGGCCCGCTGTTCGGCGTCGTCATGGCCGACTACTGGCTCCTGCGCCGCGGCAAGGTCAACGTCCTCGATCTCTACACGGACCACCCTTCGGGCACCTACTTCTACAAGCGAGGCGTCAACCCCAGGGCGATCGCCGCCATGGTTCCGGCCGCCGTCGTCGCTATCCTTATCGCGTTCGTTCCCGCACTGGAGGCCGCGGCACCGTTCGCCTGGTTCTTCGGCGCAGGCATCGGGGCGTTGTGCTACTACTTGTTCGCGGACAAGAAGCAGCAGCACACCGACGTCTCCGGCGAGCCGATCGCCGTCGTCAGCAACCACTAATATTCAACTCACTCGCAGTTGTTGTCGTTTTCGCCCGTCAAAATGACAACAACTGCGAGTTAGTTGGGCTATCCAGGAGGAACACATGCGCATCCTCGTCGCAAACGTCAACACCACCCAATCCATGACCGACTCCATCGCAGCCCAGGCGCGAAGCGTCGCGGCGCCCGGAACCGAGATCATCGGCATCACCCCGCGGTTCGGCGCCGATTCGTGCGAAGGGAACTTTGAAAGCTACCTCGCGGCCATCGCGGTGATGGACCGCGTGGTCAACTACCCCGAACCGTTCGACGCCGTCATCCAGGCCGGCTACGGCGAGCACGGCCGCGAGGGACTCCAGGAGCTCCTCGACGTTCCGGTGGTCGACATCACCGAGGCCGCGGCCAGCACCGCGATGTTCCTCGGGCACAAATACTCCGTGGTCACGACGTTGGACCGCGCGGTCCCGCTCATCGAGGACCGCCTCAAGCTTGCCGGCCTCGACGACCGCTGTGCATCCGTCCGCGCGAGCGGCATGGCAGTGCTGGAACTCGAGGAGTACCCGGAACGCGCAGTCGAGGCCATCGTGGAACAGGCCGAACGAGCCGTGCGTGACGACAAGGCCGAGGTCATCGTCCTCGGCTGCGGCGGCATGGCAGGACTCGACGAACAGATCCGCCAACGCTGCGGCGTTCCGGTGGTGGACGGCGTGGCCGCAGCCGTGACCATCGCCGAATCGCTCGTCCGCCTGGGACTGTCCACGTCCAAGGTCCGGACCTACGCCACACCGCGCCCCAAGACCGTCATAGGCTGGCCCCTGATCACAACGGACACGACGACGGCGGATGCTCCCGCCGCGCACTAGCCCGACAAACAGGAGAACCGCGTGAGCGAAACCATCCCCACCCGGCCCCGGGTGGCCGTCGTCACCGGAGCCGGCTCCGGGATCGGGCGGGCAGTTGCCCGGCTTCTGTTGGCGGAGGGCTACAGCGTTGCCCTCGCCGGCCGGCGGGAAGCGCAGCTTCTCGAGACTGCCAACGGCCACCCCGAGGCGCTTGCGGTGCCGTGCGATGTGACAGTGCCCGACGACGTCGCGCGCCTTTTCGAGGCGACCCGCCGGCGCTGGGGGAGGGTTGATGTCCTGTTCAATAACGCCGGCATCTTCGGCCCTTCCGGGGGTGTGGACGAGATCAGCGTGGCCGATTGGAATGCCACGTTGTCCGTGAATGTCACCGGATCCATGCTGTGCGCAGCGGAGGCCGTCCGGACGATGAAGGCGCAGGAGCCGCAAGGCGGACGCATCATCAACAACGGTTCCATCTCAGCCCATTCGCCGCGGCCATTGTCCGTCGCGTACACCGTGAGCAAGCACGCCATGAGTGGCCTGACCAAGAGCATCGAGCTGGACGGGCGTCCGTATGGCATTACGTGCGGGCAGATCGATATCGGCAACACACGCACCGAGATCATGGACACCATCGGCGTGGGCTCGGGGGCACTCCAGGCCGATGGAAGCAGGCGCGTGGAGCCGATGTTTCCCGTGGAGGACGCTGCCCGCGCGGTGCTCATGATGGCGAACATGCCGGCGTCGGCCAATGTCGGCTCCGTGGTGGTGACCGCTGCGGGAATGCCGTTCGTGGGCCGCGGCTAGAAAATCGACCAGCCCGTGCGGGTGGTGAACTCATCGAGGGCGGCAACGCCCGCGAGTGAATTCCCGGATCGTCCCAGGCCGGGGCTCCAGACGCAGATGGTGCATTTGTTGGGTACCACTGCCACAATGCCGCCACCCACTCCGCTCTTTCCAGGGAGTCCTACGCGGTAGGCGAATTCGCCGGCGGCGTCGTAGGTGCCGCACGTGAGCATCACGGCGTTGATTCTCTTGGTCTGGGACGGGGACAGCAGCGGTGTGCCGTTCCCGAGCAGCCCGTTGTTGGCCAGGAACCTGCTTGCCAGGGCCAAGTCGGTGCAGCTCATTTCCAGGGCGCACTGGCTGATGTAAGCCTCGAGGACCGATTCCACAGGGTTTTCCAGGTTCCCATAGCTGGCCAGGAAGTGTGCCAGCGAGGCATTGCGGTGGCTGTTGGCCGCCTCCGACGCTGCCACTTCGGGGTCCGTATTGACGGAGTTGTTACCGCTTTCTTGGCGGAGCAATTCCCGGACGGGAGATGGCGAGCTGCCCGCGATGCTGAGCAGCCTGTCCGTGACAACAAGGGCGCCGGCGTTGATGAACGGATTCCGCGGAATTCCGTCCTCATGTTCCAGCTGCACCAAGGAATTGAATGGATTGCCTGAAGGCTCCCTGAACACGCGCTTCCAGATCCGGTCGCCATCGCCAGCGAGCACGAGGGCGAGGGCGTAGACCTTCGAAATGCTTTGGATGGAGAAGGGCACGTCGGCGTCTCCGGAGGAGAACACGTCGCCGTCGGAGGTTGCGACGGAAATGCCGAATTGCTTGGCATCCACCGCGGCCAGGCTCGGGATGTAGTCGGCAGGTGCTCCTTGGCCGAGCAAGGGCCGGACCGTGCCGACAATGTCGTCAAGGAGATTCTGGAGGTCCATGCTACTTAGTTCCGTCCTTCGGAGTGGGTCCACAGCCTGAGCTGAAGATGTGCGAGCAGCCGTTGCTCTGCGGACTGGAGGTCGATGCCCGCCACTTCGCACGCACGCCTCAGGCGGTAATGCACCGTATTCCGGTGGACGGCCAGTTCCTCTGCGCACCGGTTCACATCGCCGAAGAATTCAAGGTAGGTCAACAGCGTTGTGGCGAACTCGGGGTATCGCTTGCACAGCACGGTGATGCCTCCGTGCCGAAGGTCGGTCCTTGACGCCAGAAGCTCCAGCAATTCCTTGGTCAAAACGGTTGTTTCCACGTCGGCGTAGGACGCCACATGGATTGAGGGTGTGCTTTCCAGGACCTTCAGTACACTGCGGACATGCTCCAGGGTGCCATGCAATGCATCGAGGCGTTCGACGACGGGTCCGACGGCGGCCTGCACCTGGCAGTGCAGGTGGACCCTTGCGTCCCGGACAATGAGGTTGATGAGGCGGTTGATGGCCGGCGGGGACTTCACTGGGTCAAGATCGGGAAGAATCATGGCTATTTCCAGGCCGATGGCTCCCACCACAGCACCTGGTCGGTAGGCCGCCGCATGGATCGATGCCACATTCGCCAACTCGCCGCGCCGCAGTTGTAGGCCCGCCGCGGACTCGTCGTCGCCTTTGGCGGAAATCAGGACGAGGGCCGCCGGCTTGGATGGATCGATGCCCGCGGACTGTGCCTGGGAGTGGATCTGCGGAGTGCCGCTGAGCAGGCTGGAGATCCTGTCGCGCCGCAGTGCCTGGGACTGTTCGTTGCGGTGCCGGACCAGTTCTATCGCCGCGTGCCGTGCAGCTCCGACCATGAGCTTGTCCGTGTTGGGAGCGAGGGGTTCCTTCCCTTCTTGAAGCCAGATGTACCCCAGGATCCGGTTGCCCGCGTGGATCCCGATGGCCACCCGTTCCCGTAGGCCTTCCGTCGGGTTGGCTTCCATGTGGATGGGAGCTTCGGCCGCTTGCAGGTGCTTATAGACCCCGGACTCTTTCAACAGTTTTTGGTAGCGTTCGGGTCCACGTCGGGCCAGGATGGAGAGCCTGCGTAGTTCATCGACGTCGTTGGAGGCCGGTGAATACGCCAAGACGCGGTTTGCGGGATCCTCAATGACGACGTGGCCGTTGGTCAGGGTGGCGGTGGTCTGGGCGATCGCAAAAAGATCCCGATGGATGATCGTGGACGCGTCCGTGGAAAGTGCCGGCTCCTGGATGCGGTCCTTGGCGATACTCTCCAGCGTGCCCCAGCTCATTGCGGGAGACACGGCAATCAGGCCGATTCCGGTGGGAAGCAGCATTTCCCGGACGGCGTCCAGTTCCTCCTCGCTCCCTTTGACCGCGACGGCGGCGGGGTAGTCCGGAATCAGCTTCCGGATGCTCGGCAATGCCGCGCGACCCCGGACTCCGATCAGCAAGACCAAGCTCCCGCGTTGGACGGCCGTTTCGTCCTCGGCGTCCACGATCACGGTTTCACGAACCGTGCCATTGTCCATTCCGGGAGGAACCAGCAGCTGCCCGTTGTCGACGCCGATGTCTTCAAGTATGTCGCTGAGCATGGCGCCAATGACATGCTCGGCAGATTCAAGGGGTGCCACCCGTATTCACTTCCTCTAAGCGGCTTAGCCGCGCTCACAGCCATGAACATTACTCGCACTCAGGCGGAACGGAGTTGTTATTCGCGCACAACGGGGATCCGGCGAATTTAGCTGGCCAGACAGTTCCTTCCCTTCCGCTGGAACCTAGAGTTGTTTTCCGTCCCCGCGCTGACGATCCAGCAGTGCAGCTGTGATCCAACACTCAAGCCGGGGGACAAGTTCTGGAGCATGCAGCCGCACCCGCGGAACCGGAGTCAAAGGAGACCCCTGGAATGAAACGCACACTGAACTCGCCTGCGCCAAGCCCGATCGCCGGGGCTCGGATTGCCGGGCTTGATCCCGCTGATTCGCTGGAAAACAACCGGGAGCTTCTTGGCGACCGTTCAACCTCGGCGCAGGACTTTTCGAGCGAGGAGGCCGGGTACCACAAGACGCTCAAGCCGCGGCAGATCCAAATGATAGCCATCGGTGGAGCGATCGGAACGGGCCTTTTCATGGGGGCAGGTGGCCGATTGAACGGTTCCGGCCCAGCCTTGATCTTCGTCTACGCCCTTTGCGGGTTCTTTGCGTTCCTGATTCTGCGCGCCCTCGGCGAACTGGTCCTCCACAGGCCCTCCTCGGGTTCGTTCGTGTCCTATGCCAGGGAGTTCTACGGCGAGAAGATGGCCTATGCGGCCGGCTGGCTGTACTTCCTCAACTGGGCCATGACGTCGATTGTCGATGTCACGGCCGTGGCGCTTTACGTCAAGTTCTGGGGACAATTCTGGGAGCCGCTGCAAACGATCCCGCAATGGCTTATCGCCCTTTGCGCCCTTGTCATTGTGCTGGCCCTGAACCTCGTCTCCGTGAAGATCTTCGGCGAGATGGAATTCTGGTTCGCCCTGATCAAGGTGACCGCGCTGGTAGCCTTCCTCGTCGTCGGGGTCTGCTTCATCGTCTTTGGTGGGAAGACCGACATCGGCGTTCCAGGGCTGGGCGTGATCCTGGACCACGGCGGAGCTTTCCCGACCGGTGCCGTAGCGCCCTTGCTGGCGATCAGCGGCGTCGTGTTCGCGTATGCCGCGATTGAACTTGTTGGTACGGCTGCAGGCGAAACTGCCAATCCGGAAAGGGTGATGCCCAAGGCTGTCAACACGGTCGTCTTCCGGATTGCGCTCTTCTATGTCGGTTCCGTGGTGCTGCTCTCGCTGCTCTTGCCGTTCACGGCGTACAAATCCGGCGAATCGCCCTTCGTCACCTTCTTTTCCCATCTCGGAGATCCCCATGCCGCGGCCGTTTCGGCATCGGTGATGAACTTCGTTGTCCTGACAGCCGCCTTGTCGAGCCTCAACGCCGGCCTCTATTCCACGGGCCGGATCTTGAGGTCGATGGCGGTCAATGGCTCCGCGCCACAGTTCACCGCCAGGATGAGCAAATCGGGGGTGCCTTATGGCGGCATCCTGCTGACAGCCGTGATCACTCTGCTTGGCGTCGGCCTGAATGCCCTCGTGCCGTCCCAAGTGTTCGAGATCGTCCTCGAGGTCTCTGCGATCGGGATCATCGGCGGCTGGGCAACCATCATCCTGTGCCACATCAAGCTTCAGGCCTGGGTCAGGCTCGGCAAGGCCGTTCGTCCGTCATTCCGGCTCTTCGGAGCCCCCTTCACTTCATACCTCACGCTCGCCTTCCTTGCCTTCGTTCTTGTCACGATGGGCTTCTCGGAGACGGGGCGCTGGGTCCTCGCTTCCCTTCTGCTCCTGATACCCCTCCTCATTGCTGGCTGGTTCGCTTGCCGCAAACGCATCCTGGAGGCAGCCGAGGCCCGGCGCGGCCACACTGGCGACCTTCCCGTCGTCGCCGGTTCCTTCTCCCAGGGCGGCCAACGCTCCTGATGCACAACGAATTGATGGAAAGCGGAACCACTTTGCCCGGCATCACGCCCCGAAACAACAGCGCCACCCTGACGACGGAAACCACTCCGAGCAAGCGAAGCCACGTGAACAGCCAACCTCCAAGGCAGGACATCCAGACGCCCAGCAGCGCGTGGCGTTCGCGCGCTGACGCGTGGGAGTTTCTCGGGTACGCGTTCAAGCAGCTGGCAAAGGGAGGACAGGGAATGCAGTCGCTCTCCGGACTGCAGGACCAAGCCGTCCAGGCGCTGCGCCTTCTTCAGGCCATGGAACTGTATTGGGCGGCGCCGGGGCTCGCCGCGTTGGCGCCGCTACTAAACTGCATGGATTCGGGCGATTACGACGCCGGATTGGACATGATCCGCGGAATGGCGCACCTGATGCCTTCCGCCGGTCCGGGACCAGTAGGTCCGCGTCCAGCCAGCCCGGGACCGGTCAGCCCGGACCGGGTCGGCCCGGAACCAGGGCAGTCCGGGGCGGAGCGCTCTATTTCGGGTGTCCCGGAAGACAGCCGGGAGCGGCCGCCGGCGAGGGAGCGTCCCCGGTTCGATGTCCTGTTTGTCGACGACATGACTGAACAAGAAGCCGAAGCGCTGAAAGTGGAATTGCTGGCCCAGCGGAGGCCGTCCGATGCCTTCACCTATGAACTCATCGTGGTTCCCAGCTACGAGGATGCGCTGGTTGCCTTGGTCCTGAACCCAGCCATCCAAGCGTGCATTCTCCGACCGGGATTCAGCATCGCCAGCAGCCAGCCGCTTGGCCGCGACCTGAGGAAATACCTTGCCGGCCTCGTGGGCACTGACCTTGCGGGCATGCCACCGCTGGGCAGGTTCCTCAGCCTTGCCGAGCAGATCTCCGAGTTGCGCCCCGAACTGGACGTGTACCTGGTAGCCGGTGTGGCCATGGAGAGCCTCGCGGGCTCACTGACGAAGCGGTTCCGGAGGATTTTCCGCAGGCAGGACAATCTCGACCTGCACCTGTCGCTGTTGTCGGGTGTTGCCGAGCGGTACCGGACTCCGTTTTTCACCGCACTGCAGGAATACAGCCGGCGGCCGGCCAGCGTCTTCCACGCCTTGCCGATCTCCCGCGGTGGCTCGGTGGGCAATTCGCCCTGGATCCGCGACATGGCCGATTTCTACGGCATGAACCTCCTCTTGGCCGAGACGTCCGCGACGTCGGGAGGCCTCGATTCGCTATTGGATCCGCACGGATCGATCAAGGAGGCCCAAGACTTGGCGGCGCGGGCTTTCGGTTCCCAGAAAACCTTCTTCGTCACCAATGGAACATCCACCGCCAACAAGATCGTCCATCAGTCCATCCTTGCTCCAGGGGATGTGGTCCTCGTCGACCGCAACTGCCACAAATCCCATCACTACGCTTTCGTCCTCGCGGGAGCCCGGGTTTCCTACTTGGACGCCTACCCGCTGGACAAGTTCGCCTTCTACGGTGCCGTGCCCTTGGCCACGATCAAGGCCCGGTTGCTGGCCTACCGACGTGCCGGGCGCTTGGATGAAGTCAAGATGATCACTTTGACCAACTGCACCTTCGACGGCATCGTCTATGACGTAGAACGCGTCATGGAAGAATGCCTGGCCATCAAACCGGACCTCGTCTTCCTTTGGGACGAGGCCTGGTTCGCCTTCGCCCGGTCCCACCCCGTCTTTCGGCGCAGGACGGCCATGGCCGCGGCGAGGAAGCTTGAGGCCTCATTCAGTGATCCCGGCTATGCCGCCAGGCACGCCGAACAAGCGGCATCTCTCCACGATCCAGTGACGGGTGCGCCCGCCGACGATGAACTCTGGCTGAAGACCCGGCTTATTCCGGATCCAGCGAAAGCGCGGCTGCGCGTCTACGCCACGCAGTCCACCCACAAGACCCTCACCTCGCTACGTCAGGGATCCATGATCCATGTCTTCGACCAAGACTTCAGCGAGCATAACCAAGAGTCATTTCGCGAAGCATATATGACCCACACCTCCACGTCGCCCAATTACCAGATCCTTGCTTCGCTCGACATCGGCCGCCGCCAGGTGGAGCTTGAGGGGTTCGGCCTGGTGCAGAAACAGGCGGATCTGGCAACCATCGTTGCCCAGGCAGTGGCCCGCCACCCCCTACTGAAGAAATACTTCCGGGTCCTCACGTCGAGGGACCTCATTGCGGCACCCTATCGGGAAACCGGCAGTGCCATGCCGCTCCGGGATGGGCTGGCGGCACTGGCGGACGCCTGGCTGCACGACGAGTTCGTCGTCGACCCCAGCCGCCTCACGCTGGACATCAGCCGGACAGGGATCGACGGCGATACTTTCCGGCACCGGTACCTCGCCGACAAGCACGGCATCCAAGTCAACAAAACGTCACGTAACACCGTGCTGTTCATGACCAACATCGGCACCTCCCGCAGCGCTGTCGCCTACCTGATCGAAGTCCTCGTCAAGCTGGCAGAGTCCTTCGAAGAGGAACGGCCGGCGCGGAAAACGGCAGACGAAGGTCTCGCCGCGGCCCTCACGGGAACCACTCCGCCGTTGCCAGATTTCAGCAGCTTCGCGGACCGCTACCGGCGCGATCCGCTCAGTCCTGAGGGGGACATCCGTGCCGCCTATTTCGAGAGCTACAAGGATGGATCAACCACCTACCTGTCCGCGGGAGACCTCAAGGCCAGGATCGCGGAAGGCGAGGAAGTTGTTTCGGCCGGATTCGTCACCCCTTACCCTCCGGGCTTCCCCATCCTGGTCCCGGGCCAGGTCATCACCAGCCAGGCGCTGGAGTTCATGGAGGCTCTCGATACGCGGGAAGTCCACGGCTTCGACCCACTTCGTGGGTTCAGGATCTTCACGGACAAGGAGGTTGAGGAGGTGCAGCGCTGAATCTGCAGATTCCACATTGTGAAATTTGAATTTCCCCTTGTGGAATGAAGTGATCGGGATTACATTTGAAAACAACCCCCCAAATCAGGGGCTGTTCCCAAACTGATTGGTTCAGATCAATGAAGATCCCAGACTCTGCGGCGCTGAAGGCGAGTTCGGCTCCGCGGAAGAAGAAGCCACTGTACAAGTCGCTCTTCTTCCAAATTCTGATCGCCGTCGTCGCAGGTGTACTCATCGGCCATTTCTGGCCGAACATCGGGTCCGCCCTTCGGCCACTGGGCGATGGTTTCATTCAACTCATCAAGATGATCATCGCTCCGCTGATCTTCCTCGTGATCGTCACGGGTATCTCGGCAGTGGGCGACGTCAAGGCGGTCGGAAGGGTCGGGGTCAAGGCACTCCTGTACTTCACCGGCGCCACGCTTTTTGCCCTGGTCTTCGGCCTGATCGTGGGAAACCTCGTCCAGCCCGGAGCCGGACTCCACATCGATCCCAGCACTCTCTCCCAGGATGCGCTCAACGCAAAGACCGGGACTGCGCCGCCCAAGGATGCGGCTTCCTTCCTCCTGGACATCATTCCCACGTCTGTGATCGGCGCTTTCGCCAGCAACAGCCTGCTCCAGGTCCTCTTCTTCTCGGTGTTCTTCGGCGCGGCAATCGTCGTCATCGGCCGCGAGCGGTGCCTCCCGGTCATCAGCCTCATGGAAACCGTCCTGGAACTGATCTTCAAGATCATGTCCTGGATCATGAAAGTGGCGCCCATCGGTGCCTTCGGCGCCATGGCGTTCATCATCGGCCAGTACGGACTCGATACCCTCGGGACCTATGCGCTCCTCATCGCCTCCTGTTACGGGGCGGCCATCGTCTTCATCGGCCTGCTGTTCCTCGTCGCCTGGAGCTTCGCCCGGGTGCCCCTGTGGCAGTTCCTGAAGTACACCCGTGAGGAATTCCTCCTCGCGCTGGGCACGGCATCCACCGAGGCGGTCATGCCCCGGATCATGACCAAGCTGACCAACGCCGGTTGCTCCCGGGCCACCACCGGCCTGGTTGTTCCCACGGGCTACTCCTTCAACCTCGACGGCGCCGCGATCTACCTTTCGATCTCGCTGTTGTTCCTGGCCCAGGCCTTCGGCCACCACCTTGACCTCGGCCAGCAGTTGGCGGCCCTGGGTGTCCTGCTCCTGACGTCCAAGGGCATGGCCGGCGTACCCGGTTCGTCCTTCCTGGCACTCTCGGCCACAGCCGCCGCACTGGGCATCTTCCCGGTCGCCGGCGTCGCGCTGCTCCTGGGTGCCGACCGGCTCATGGACTCCATGCGCGTCGTCGTCAACCTGCTTGGCAACTGTGTGGCTACGTTTGTCGTAGCGAAATGGGAGGGCCAGTTCGACCGTTCGGTCATGGTCCGCGCTTTCAACGGTGAAATCACCAACGAGGATTCCGCCATCATGCTCGGAGCCGAAGACGTCTTCGAAGAACAGGAAATCGAGCGCCTCAGCGAAGGACGCGAGCCTTCGCCGAAGTTCCGGGGCGGCCCGAACCCCGACGCGATACCGCAGTTCGAAATGATCAAACCGGGCCAACACCGGAGCCCCTCGGTCAGTCCGGACTAGGCACCACGCACCATTCCAGTTGATCGCCCCACGGCCCCGCCGTGGGGCGATCGGTTACTTAAGAACTTGCGAAAAGCGGCAGCAGCTCCGACAAATCGGCGCGCAGGCCCGACGCGGCTACCCGGCCGGCGTCGACGGCGGCGGACCACGCCAAGCGGCCGGTGACCATCGCGAGCCAGGTGGCGGCGTCGCACTCTATGACATTCGGTGGGGTGCCACGCGTGTGCCGGGGGCCCTCCACGCACTGGGTCACACCGAACGGCGGCACCCTGACTTCCACGGAGTTACCCGGGGCTCGTGCGGTGAGTTCTTCCAGCGAGTAACGCACCGCGGTGGCCAGCACTGTGCGCGACGGCGGCGTCCCCGGACCCGTTTCCGGTCCCGCAGTGCCCTGCCCGACGGCGGCCTGCCATGCGGCCAGTGCCGCGCGGCCTTCCTCTAGGCCGATCCGGCGTCGTGCAATTGCCATTGTTCGCAGTTCCAATCAGTCCAGAAGCGCCGAAACGGCGTGGCCCAGGCGGATCCTGCCCACAGAGTGGCCACCGCCGAGGACGGGCTCAACGACCTTTTCGAGGACGCTTGAGACGCCTGGAATGTCGACGGCGCCGGCAACCGCGAGAAGCGTGAGTCCAACCAGGGTGGCCGCGCGGGGATTCCCGTCCAGGATCTTCACTGCGACAGAGGCACCTGTGGGGGTTGCCAGGACCAGGACACCTTCCGCACCGCCCTTGGCAAGCACTTCGAGTTCGTCCATGACGATAGTGTTCGCCTCGCCGCGGCCCTGCACTGCCCACGGGTAGTCCAACATGGACGTGGCGATGGTTGCCGCGCGGGCGTTGGAGCTCTGGTCCCGCGGGGCTTGGGCCAGGCGCGAGTAGGCCCGTGCCAGCCCGGTCAGGGAGAGCGCGGCCACCGGTGCCCCGCAGCCATCGATGCCGAGGTGGGCGATTTTCTCGCCGCTGTATTCCTCGATAACGGTCCGCACGCGGTGCTGCAAGGGATGGTTGGGCTCCAGGTAACTGTGCGTGTCCCAGCCGTTCTCGGTGCAGGCCCAGAGGAAAGCCGCGTGCTTGCCTGAACAATTGGAAGCCAACCTGGACTTGCCGTGCTCGGAACGGATCAACCAGTTGCGCGCGACTTCGTCCTGTGGCCATACCGACGGGCACTGCAGTTGTTCTTCACGGACGCCTGCCGCTTTGAGCATGCCTTCCACCACGTCCATGTGATCCAGCGAGCCCACATGGCTGGCGCAGGCCAAAGCCACTTGGGCACCGCGGAGCGGAACCCCCGACTGCATCGACGCCAGGGCTTGGAAAGGCTTGAGCGCAGAGCGGGCATAGATGGGCGTGCTGATGTCGCCGAGTTGGGTCACCACGGATCCGTCACCGGAAAGCACCACTGCGGAACCGATATGGCGCGATTCGATGAAGCCGCTGCGTTCGATCACTGCCAGTTCGACGGCGGACTCAACGCTAAAGGTTTCATGCGAACTCAAGGGCATGATGCAAGTCTAGGGTGAAGGAACGGTCTTCCCCGGCTACTCCACGGTCACCATAACGGACTGCCATCCCGAGGCGCCGTCAGGCACGGGATCCGCCCGCTTTTCGGTCTGCAGTTCGCCCGTTCCATCCGTGGCACGGACCTTGATGTAGTGGGGTCCCGGAGTGGCGTCCCACGTGAAGGACCACTGCCTCCACGTGACAACAGATGCCTCCGCGGCAAGGGTGGCTTCGGACCAAGGGCCGTTGTCTATCTGGACCTCCACCTTCTTGATGCCGCGGGTCTGGGCCCAGGCCGTGCCACCCAAGGCAACCTTGCCTGCCGGCACTTTGGCGAAGGACTTGGGAACTTCCAGCCGGGCCATGGTCTTGATGGGACCCCGCTCGGACCAGCCCCGGGTGGTCCAATAGGCTTTGCTGTCCGCGAATCGGGTCACTTCCAGGTCCACCACCCATTTAGTCGCCGAGACGAAGCCGTAAAGACCGGGAACCACCATGCGCACGGGGTAGCCGTGTTCCAGCGGGAGGGGCTCGCCGTTCATGCCGATGGCCAGGATGGCATCCCTGCCGTCCTGAAGCACCTCCAGCGGAGTGGAGGCGCTGAAGCCGTCGATCGAGGTGGAGAGAACCATGTCCGCTCCGGGTTTGGGCCGGGCTTGTTTCAGCGCGTCACGGATGGGCATGCCCAACCACTTGGCGTTGCCGGCCAGGTTTCCGCCCACGGGATTGGACACGCACGTGAGCGACACGTGGGTTTCGATCAGTTGGGCGTCGAGCAGGTCTTGAAAGGTCAGCCGCACCTCTTGTTCCACCAGCCCGTGGATCCGCAGCTCCCACTCCTGGGCATTGATCTCCGGCACGCTCAAGGCGGTGTCGATCCTGTAGAAGTCCTTGGACGGGGTGAGCCAGGGGATGACTCCGGGCGTCGGGGACTGGACGCCGTCGGGGACGGGAGCAGCCGCCCGGGCGGGAGCGGGGAGTTTCAAGGAATCCCGTGCCTTGGCCACATTGCTGCGTGCGGCACTCAGGAACCGGCCGCCGCCGGCTGCGATGGCGGCTGCGGCAACGGTGATACCGGTGGCGGCGAAGAACGTCCGGCGCGTCGTGGCTGGGCGCTCGATGCCTTTGGCTGCGGTGTCGGCAGGGGCGTCGGGGAAGGATTTCAGCCGCCAGAGCCGGGCCACCAAGAGGCGGAGAACCACGAGTCCAGCCACGGTGCCGATCAGGCTTGGTATGGAATCCGCGGGCTTCACGCCGGCCCGGGTCACCACGGCAGCCACAATCACCGCACCCATGCCGAGGACGCCCAACACACCCAAGGCCCAATTGCGGAAGGCCACGACACCCAGCACGCAAGCCAGCGCGAAGATGGTCAGGCCCATTCCCACAAACAGCGCGGCTTTGTCATTGGTGCCGAACGTGGTCACGGCGAAGTCCTTCATCCACGGCGGCGTGAAGTCGATGAAGGTTGACCCCAGCGCAATCACAGGAGTTGCCCGGGCCGTAAAGAAGGCGCCGATCAGTTCCGCAACGGAAAGTACGACGGCGGCGGCGGCCACCCCGGCCAGTGCAGCCAATGCGGCGGGTCCCCTGAGCCAGTTCCTGAGCTTCTTCATGCAGGTTGTTCGTAGCCGGAGGCCCCCGAGATGGGTTGGACATGCTCACTCGTGGTGCCGGCGGTCCGGGTGCGCATGTCCAATGGTGGAGACAGCTTAGGAGTCCTGCCCCCGCACAAAGTACCCTTGAAGACTGTGAAGGTACTCGTCATTGGCCCCGGCGGCCGCGAACACGCAATTGTCCGCTCCTTGCTCAAGGATCCCAACGTTTCCGAGGTCCACGCGGCTCCGGGAAACGCCGGCATCGCCAAGCTGGTCCCCACGTACGCGATCGACGGGAACAACCCCGGCGCCGTCGCAGCGCTTGCGACAAAGCTTGCGGTTGACCTGGTTGTGGTCGGCCCCGAAGCCCCACTCGCGGCGGGCGTATCCGACGCCGTCCGCGAAACCGGCATTCCGGTCTTCGGCCCCAGCAAGGCCGCGGCGCAGCTCGAAGCCTCCAAAGCGTTCGCCAAGGAAGTCATGGCCGAGGCCGGCGTGCCCACCGCCATGGCCCGCGTGGCAACAAACGCCGCAGAGGCTGCTGACGCACTGGACACTTTCGGCGCTCCGCATGTGGTCAAGGATGACGGACTGGCCGCCGGCAAGGGCGTCGTGGTCACCAATGACCGCGAGGAAGCTCTCGCCCACGCGCAGGCTTGTTTCGACGCTGGTGGAACCGTGGTGATCGAGGAGTTCCTGGACGGACCCGAAGTCTCCCTGTTTGTGCTCTGCGACGGCCGCACCACCGTGCCGCTGTCCCCGGCACAGGACTTCAAGCGGATTTTCGATAATGACGAAGGTCCCAACACCGGCGGCATGGGCGCCTACACCCCCCTCGACTGGGCACCTGTTGGCTTGGTCCAGGAAGTCATCGACCGCGTTGCGCAGCCCACCGTGGACGAGATGGCCAGCCGCGGAACTCCGTTCGTCGGCGTCCTTTACTGCGGCCTGGCACTGACTTCCCGCGGGACGCGCGTCATCGAATTCAACGTCCGCTTCGGCGATCCTGAAACGCAAGCGGTCCTGGCCCGGCTCAAGACCCCGCTCGGCGCACTCCTGTTGGCAGCCGCCAAGGGCGAACTGGACCAGGCCGAAGAGCTGCGCTGGTCGAAGGAGTCGGCCGTCGCCGTCGTCGTCGCCGCCGAAAACTACCCGGACACCCCCCGCACGGGAGACCGGATCCGCGGCTTGAACAAGGTGGACGCGCTGGAAGGCGTCCACGTCATCCACGCCGGTACCAAACTGGACGAAGAAGGCCGGGTTGTCTCCGCCGGCGGCCGCGTACTGGCTGTTGTCGCGCTGGGAACGGACCTCGTGGAGGCCCGCGAGCGGGCTTACGACGGCGTGGAGCTGGTCCAGCTCGACGGCGGACAGTTCCGTACCGATATCGCCGGCAAGGCAGCCCGTGGCGAGATCCACGTGGTCTCCCCGGCCACCGGCTCCATCCCGAATGTGAAGGCCTGAATCATGCCCGAAAGCAACGCAAACGGCCTGCAGACCGGAACTCTCGACCTGCCGGGGTGGAAGCACTTCTATTCGGGCAAAGTCCGCGACCTCTACGTTCCTGCGGATGATTTCAGCGGGGCGGAGTCGGGCCAGGACCGCGTCCTGGTGGTGGCCAGCGACCGCATCAGCGCCTACGACCACGTCTTGAGCAGCGAGATCCCGGACAAAGGCCGGGTCCTCACGCAGCTGAGTTTGTGGTGGTTCGAGCAGCTTGGGGTGGAGCACCACGTCCTTGCGTCCACAGCCGCCGAGGGTGTGCCCGCGGAAGTTGAGGGCCGCGCGATGATCTGCAAGCGGCTGGAGATGTTCCCCGTGGAATGCATCGCCCGTGGGTACCTCACAGGCTCGGGCCTGGCCGAGTACCGCCAATCGGGCACCGTCTGCGACATCCCCTTGCCCGAGGGCCTGGTTGACGGCTCGCGCTTGGGGCATGCGATCTTCACGCCTTCCGCCAAGGCTGAAGTCGGCGAACACGACGAGAACATCACATACGACGACGTCGTCGCGATTGTGGGCGACGATATCGCCGCACGCCTGAGCGAACTCACGTTGAAGATCTACACCCGTGCGGAAGAGATCGCCCGGGGCCGCGGCATCATCCTGGCCGACACGAAGGTTGAGTTCGGCATCGACGTCAATACGGGTGTCATCACCCTGGGCGATGAGGTCCTGACTCCGGATTCCTCACGCTTCTGGGACGCTGCGACGTACGCGCCGGGCAAGGCTCAGCCATCGTTCGACAAGCAGTTTGTGCGTGACTGGCTGACCTCTGCGGAATCGGGCTGGGACCGCTCGAGTGACACCCCGCCGCCCGCGCTGCCGGCCGACGTCGTCGAGAAGACTCGTGCCCGCTATGTGAAGGCCTACGAGAAGCTGACCGGCCGGACTTTCGTCTGATCCCCACCGCCACCCTCGCCTCGCAAGTCCCCACCGGCTCCCAGCCTTCGCAAGCTCAGGCCGGGGCCCTCGCCGGTGTGGCCCCACGGCCAGGGAACCCTGGCGGCGTGGGCCCCCGCAGGTGTTGTCGTTTAGACGCGTCTAAACGACAACACCTGTTAGTTAGTTGGGTTCGACCGTACGGCTCTTACGCCGCGCCGCTAGCTTGCGCGGGAAGACTGCGCGCCGCCGGCATGGCCCGACGCCGCCCGCCGTTCCGCCAGCCGGATCTCGAGTACGGAGTCCATGGCCTGCTGGACGCGGTCGGCTGCACCCGCGGCGGTGAAATCGCGTTGGGCCTCTTCGAGATGGACCAGCGCGTCCGTGTTTTCACCGGCTGCCTTGAGGGCCTTGCCGAGGAGGAACGCCACTTCGCCTGCGGTGTGCCGGGCGAGGACATCGCGGTCCGCGTGGATTTCGCGCAACTTGGTGATGGCTGCCGGGATGTCGCCCGTCAGGTAGAGCCAGCGGGCGCGGATAAAGGCAACTTCCAACTGGTCCGTCTTGTTTCCGCCCACAATCGACAGGGCGAGTTCAGCGCGTTCGATGGCCGAGAGCGTCTCCGGCTCCACGATTCCCGAGGAGAGCCGGACAGCCGCCGACGCCTTGTTGAAACGGGCCCACAGCTCAATGTCGTTGGCGGGGGAGAGCAGCTTGGCGGCGCGCTCGTGATGCTTGATGCCTTCAACGTAGTCGTGGCGCATGAAAGCTACGTTTCCCACCACCCAGGCCACTTCGCCTGCGAGCTGCGACATCGAATGATCGTCCATCTGGTTGTTCATGGCCTGGCAATACGTCCAGGCCTCGTCCAACCTGCCACTCTCGGCCAATGCACCGATCAGGGCGCGGTGCGCCCCGATGATCAGGGTTGAGCCTTTGGGCAGCTGCTCGGAAAGCCTCACGGCTTCCTTGGCGTGCTCGACGGCGGTGGACAGCTGCCCTTGTCCGTGGCAGACGGCGGCAAGCATCTGGCGGGCGCGGACGCCCAGGCCCGCAGATTCGGTAGCCATGGGATGCTCCAGGAGATGCTGGATGATCTGCTGGCACTCCTTCAACTGGCCCTGCTTCATGAGGCATTCGGCCTGCATGTAGGTCATGTTCCACCAGGCGCTGGTGTTCTTTGCCTCGAGCGCGATTTGGGCGGCGGTTGATGCGTGGCTTGCGGCAAGCGGGTAGTCCCTGAGGTCCCACGCTTGCCTGGCGTACAGCCCTGCGAGCACGTATTCGGCGTCACTGACGGATACGGGTTGGCTCCAGGCTTCCAAGGCTTTCGGTGCCAGCTCCAGACGGCGGGCGAGTTCTTCAATGACTTCGGCCGTGGGCTCCCGCCGGCCGGTTTCAAGAAGTGAAATGTAGCTGGGTGAGTAAAGATCCCTGCCCAATTCAGCCTGGGTCAGCCCACGTTCGAGCCGTTCGGCACGGAGCTTTTCTCCGAATCCGTTCCCCACAGGTTCCTCCTAGAGGCTTGTCTTTGCGCTGTCTTTACGCCTAAAGCTTGACAGTCGCTGTGGAAAACATTTTACAATGAATGTCAACAGGGACCGCGAAATTTCCGTAACGAATCCGACTCGCATTGAGGAAAAATTATGTTGAAGAAGATTGCTGCAGCAGTGGCCTTGGCCGGCGCTCTTGCATTCTCCGCCGCGGCGCCAGCCGTCGTTTCCGCAGCCCCTGTGGCAGACACCGTCAGCACGGTGCTCAGCATTGGTAACTGGCCCGATCCGATGAGGGTGTCGCAGGCTATTGGTAACTGGCCCGATCCGATGGGTGTGGTCTCGCAGGCTATTGGTAACTGGCCCGATCCGATGAGGGTGTCGCAGGCAATCGGTAACTGGCCCGATCCTGTGTAGCTGAGGCTCGACGGCGGCACCCGGGATCCCGGTGGCCGCTGGATAATTCAAATGAAGTGAAGAAGTCCCCGGTAGTCTGAAATCGACACACCGGGGATTTCTTTTGCTCGAAGATCCGCGTGGACCGTGATATGCCCCGAGTCTTTGTGTCGGGTTGTTAACAACACTTGTCTCTAAACCTCAGGGGCGAGCGAGAAAACCGGTCAGGGGAATGTTTCCGGGTTTTCCCTGGCTGCCGAAAAGCTCGTTAAATAAAGTAGAAGACCTTCCGAGTGGAAGGTCTTCTACCAATTGGTCGGGATGACAGGATTTGAACCTGCGACCTCTTCGTCCCGAACGAAGCGCGCTACCAAGCTGCGCTACATCCCGATCCGCTGCGAAAGCAACTGTTCAAGAATAGCCGATCCCTCCCCGGATGCGAAATCGAAGGACGCCCGCCTGCGGAACCACTGGCTCAGACCAGCGAGTCCTTCCAGGCGCCGTGCAAGCGGGCGAAACGCCCTCCTCCGCCGATGAGCGCGGCCGGCGTGCCGTCTTCGACGATGCGTCCCTCGTGCACCACCAGCACCCGGTCCGCTGTCTCAACAGTAGAGAGCCGGTGGGCGATGATGATCGCGGTCCGTTCGGAGTCCGCACCGGACAACAGGCTGCTCAGGCCGGCCTGCACCAGTCGTTCCGAGGGGATATCAAGCGAAGATGTCGCCTCGTCCAGGATCAGTACTGCCGGGGCCGCAATGAAGGCCCGGGCAAAGCCGATCAGCTGCCGTTGCCCGGCGGAGACCCGGCCGCCACGCTTGTTGACGTCGGTGTCGTAACCGTCAGGCAACGCGGAGATGAAGTCGTGCGCGCCAACGGCCTTCGCCGCGGTTTCGATCTCCTCGCGCGTAGCCTCGGGCCGCCCCAGGGCGATGTTGTCCGCCACGGAGCCGCTAAAGAGGAAGGCTTCCTGGGTGACCATCACGACGGCGCGCCGCAGGTCCGCCGTCGAAAGCTCCCGGAGGTCGACGCCGTCGAGGGTCAAGGATCCTTCGGTGACGTCGTAGAAGCGGGCGATCAGCTTGGCAAAGGTCGATTTGCCGGCGCCGGTCTGTCCAACGAGGGCTATGGTCTGTCCGGCGGGAATGTGAAGGTCCAGCTTGGGGACCACTACCTTGCCGTTGCCGTAGCCGAACTCCACTCCACGGAAGTCGATTTCGCCGCGCGCATGGGGCAATGGCACGGGGTTCTTGGGTGGCCGGACAGTAGGAACTTCTTCGAGCAGGCCGGACACCTTCTCGAGCGCGGCCTGGGCGCTCTGGAAGGAGTTGTAGAACATGGCCATCTGGTCCACGGGCTGGAAGAAGCGCTTCGTTGAAAGGATCAGTGCCAGCAGCACGCCTACCGCCAGCTCTCCCGAGAGTACCCGGAAGCCGCCGAACAGCAGGACCACCGCGACGCACACGTTGCCGATGAGGACCAGTCCCGGTTGGAAGACACCGTTGAGGTTGATGGAGCGGACGGTGACTTTACGGTAGTCCTCGGAGAGTTCGGCATAGCGCTGGGCGTTCTCCGGCTCCTTGCGGAAAGCCTTGATGGCCCGGATTCCAGTCATGGTCTCCACGAAGTGGACAATCAGCCTGGCCGATACCACCCGCGATTCGCGGAAGGCGATCTGCGAGTGCTTCTGGTACCAGCGGGCCAGGAAGTACGCAGGCACTCCCGTGGCGAGCATGAGCAGCCCGCTGCGCCAGTCGAGGGCAAACACCGTAAATGCCGTGAAAAGCATGAACAGGATCCCCGAAGCAAGCGAGCTCACGCCCGAATCAAGGAGTTCACGCAGCGCCTCCAGGTCCGAAGTCTGGCGCGCGATGATCCGGCCCGAGGTGTACTTCTCGTGGAACTCCAGGCTGAGCCGTTGGGTGTGCCGGAAGACCCTCAGCCGCAGGTCGAGGAGCATTGACTGGCTCAGCTTCGCCGTGGAAGTGACGTAGAGGGCGGTCAAAATCGCCGTTGCGACGGCCGCTGTCAGGTACAGGACGCCGGCCAGGACCACGGGCATGTTGTTTCCGGCGAGCAGCGAGGGCAGTGCGTGGTCGATGCCGAAAGCGATGATCGCCGGCCCGGCCACCCGGGTGGCCTGCGAGAGCACCACCATGGCCAGCGTCAGCCAGAACCGCAACCGCACCGGGCGGATAAGCGATCCCAGCAAGGCGACCGACCGCCGCCGTACTGCTTTGCTGTCGCTGCGGCTCAGGTGGGCGTTGTCTTCATTGGCGGTTCCGAACGTGCTCATCGGCGGCCCTCCCCGGCTTGGTCCATGTGCTGTTCCGAATCCAGCTCGTGTTCTAGTTCGTCGAGTTCGAGGTCGAGGTCCTTCGGCCCGGAGTCGAGGCTCGCGATCACGTAGCGGTAGTGGGCGTTGTTGGCCAACAGTTCCGTATGGGTCCCGACGGCGGTGATGCTTCCGTTTTCGAGCAGCGCCACGCGGTCGGCGAGGGCAACGGTGGAGGGCCTGTGCGCGACGATGAGCGTGGTGGTGTCCCGGAGGACTTCGCGGAGCCTGGCTTCGACGAGTTCCTCCGTGTTCACGTCCAGGGCCGACAGGGGATCATCCAGCACGAGGACCTTGGGCTTCGCCGCGATGGCCCGGGCGAGCGCGATCCGCTGCCGCTGGCCACCGGAAAGGCTCAGGCCTTCCTCGCCGATAAGGGTCCCGACGCCGTCGGGCAGCGAATACGCGAAGTGCGCCTGCGCGACGTCGAGCGCTTCCTCAAGGGCTTCCTCGGAAGCGTCGGGCGCGCCGAGCAGCACGTTGTCCCGGACCGAGCTGGAGAACAGGGTGGTGTCCTCGAAGGCGACCGCCACCACGGTCCTCAGCTGCTCGACGCTGAAGTCTCTGACATCCACGCCGTCGATGGTCACGGATCCTTCGCTCACGTCATAGAGCCGGGGAACCAGCTGGAGCAAGGCGCTCTTTCCGCTACCGGTAATGCCCACGAGCGCCATGGTTTCGCCGGGCCTGATGTCCAGGGTCACGTCGTGCAGGAGCCGGGCGCCGTCGTCGAAACCGAAACCGGCGGCCTTGAAGCTCAATGCCCCGCGCAGTTCCTTGGGTGTCCTGGGGTTCGCCGGACTGGTGATGGTGTTGGGCGTGTCCATGACCTCGAAGTGGCGATCGAGGGCGGTCTTGGCGGTCAATGCCATGGCCAGGAGGGTCCCCGAGAATTCCACCGGTGCCGCGACCACCGCTGCGGTGCCGAAGAAGGCAACCAAGGAACCGATGCTGAGTTGGCCCATGGAGACGAGCAGGACGCCCGCCACCAGCCCGACGCCGAGCGCCAGCTCGGGCAGCAGTGTCACCACCAGCGTGAAGGTGGCTTGGTGCTTGGCCTTGGCGATCTCGGTCTGCCTCAGCTCCTCGGCCTGTTCATTGAAGTTCTCCAGTGCTTCGCGGCTGCGGCCGAACGCCTTGAGCACACGGATGCCGTGAACGGACTCCTCGACCGTGGTGGCGAGGTCGCCGGCCTGGTCCTGGCTGAGCCGGGTCACCAGGCTGAAGCGGCGGCGGAAGCGGAAGGAATAGACCATGATGGGCACCGCGGCGGCCAGGAAGATCAAAGCCAGCTGCCAGCTCATCGCGAACATCACCGCGACGCCGATCACCACGGTCAAAGTGGTCACCACCAGCATGATCGCGCCGAACGCCATCCAACGCCGCAGGAAGTTCAAGTCCGTCATCGCCCGGGACAGGAGTTGCCCTGACCCCCAACGGTCGTGGAAGGAAACGGTGAGGTCCTGCAGGTGCCCGTAGAGGGAAACCCGCATCCTCGATTCCACCGTGGTGGCGGGATTGATGACGAACTGGCGCCGCAGCGCCACAAGCCCGGCTTCGGCGATGCCGAGTGCCAGAACCACGACGGCGGAAATCCAGACAGCGTCGGTAGGACCACCAGGGTGGAGGGAGCCGTTGATCAGGACTCGCAGCACCTGGGGGATGGCAAGCGCCATGATGCTGGCCAGCAACGCGCTGACCAACCCCATGAAAAGCCGGGGGAGGATCGGTTTAACGTGCGGATAGAGACGTTTGACGGAGGTAAAGAATGAAGTCTGTTTGGCCATGCCCGCTTCTCAACAGCTTTGTCCCGGCGTTCCTGGGTTTTCGTACGACGCACGGAGGTAGTTTCCTATAGCAACTACCCTATGCCATCGCGTAACAGGATTCACAGCACCATTGCGTTGCGTGATACGAGGTATTCGGAACTGGTGGCGCTGGTTATTGACGGGGCGTCAGCGTCAGCAGCACTGCTTCCGGCTTGCACGCGATCCGGACCGGGGCGAAGCGCGAGGTACCGATGCCGCCCGAGACGTTGACCGGCGTCGCGCGTCCGTTGTTCTCCCAGTCATGCAGGCCTTTGGCGCGCCACGTGGGGAGATCGCAATTGGCAACCAGGGCGCCGTAGCCGGGGATGCAGATCTGGCCGCCGTGGGTGTGCCCGGCGAGGATGAGGTCCGCCGCGTCGTTCGTGAAGTGATCCAGGACCCGTTGGTAGGGGGCATGGATAACGGCTACGCGCAGGTGCGGGCGGGAGTCCTGTCCCACGGTGCCGCGTGGCCAGCCGGTGTAGCGCTCCCGATTGAGATGGGGGTCGTCCACTCCGGAGAAATCGAAGCGGATTCCGTTGATGGGCAAGGACTGGTGCCTGTTGGTGAGGTCGATCCAGCCCGACATCCCGAATCCTGAGCGCAGGCGCGGCCAATCGAGCTCGACCGGATTGTCCTTGACGCGGGACGGGCCGAGGAAATACGTAGCTGGGTTCTTGAACCGCGGGGCGTAGTAGTCGTTGGAGCCTGGAACGAAGACGCCGGGGAACTTCAAGAGTGGCCGCAACGCATCCAACAGCGGAACAACGGCGTGGGGGTGGCTGAGATTGTCGCCCGTGTTCACCACAAGGTCCGGCTCAAGCGTGGCGAGAGAACGCAGCCATTCGGCCTTCTTGCGTTGGCTTGGCACGAAATGGATGTCGCTTATGTGCAGCACCCGGACGGGAGCCGAGCCTTCAGGGAGGATGGGCACGGTCTCCTCGCGGAGTACGAACTGGTTCTTTTCCCAGAGGCCGTAAGCGAAGCCTGCCACGCCAGCGGTTGCGCCCGCACCCGCAGCGACGGCAAAGCCGCGTCCGATGCTTCGGACGCGGCTTGCCAGCGATTCAATGACGGGCTTGGAGCCGCTAGCCATTCTTGTTTCCGTTGCCATTTCCATTGCCGTTCCCGTTGCTGCTCGGCTGGGTGCTCGGAGAAGTGTTGCCCGGAGTGGTGGTGCTAGGCGTCGAAGGCTTGAACCCGGGCGGGTCGAGCAGGTTCGACGGCGGAGCCGGGAACGGGTTGGTTCCATAGGTGGGAGCAACCTGGAGCATGTAGTTGGCGAACTGCGGACCAGCGATCATGTAACCGTCAATGCCCTGGTAGAACTTGCCATTGATGGTGACGTTCTGACCCGCTCGGTTCTGGCTGCCCAACGGATCGCCGAACCACGTGGCCGTTGCGAGGCCGGAAGTGTAGCCGGCAACCCAGGTGGAACCATTGGAGTCGTTGGTTCCGGTCTTGCCCGCGATGGGGAAGTTGGTCTTGGTGGAGATTCGAGGCTGGATCAGCGAGCCGGAGCCCTTATTCAGAACCTCTTGCATGGCGTAGGCAACACCATGAGCGACCTCGGGGGTGACCGCGCTCCTGCAGCTCGTGGACTGGGCCGGCAGCTTGGCGCCCGTCTGGTCGGTTACCGAGGTGATGGCGATCGGCTCGCAGTACGTGCCATTGTTGGCAAAGGTGGCGAAGGCGCTGGCCATGGTCAGTGGCGCGGTCTGGGTGGAACCAATCAGGTTGCCCAACGTTGTCATGGGAACCTTCGGGTTGGGATTGCTGGCGTCCGGCAAGCCGCCGTGGATGCCAACAGCATCGACGATCTTCTGGATGCCACACAGGTCAACCCTTGCAGCCGTGGCAAATGTCATGGTGTTGATGGAGTTGGCCAAACCATCCACCACTGTCATGGGCTTGTAATATCCACCCTCGGCGTTCTGGAGGTCATGGGTGCCATTGGTGCTGTCATACCAGCCGACCGTCGGAGTCGGGCAAGTGTTCTTCCACGGGAAATTCTGGGGATACCGCCGGACGGTGCCATCCAGCACCGTATTCATCGACTTGCCCTCGTTCAACCATTCGGCAAAAGTGAAGGGCTTCATGGTTGAACCGGGCTGGAATCCGCCCAGTCCGTTGAGGTCATTGCCGTTGGCATCCAGTTTGTCTACGTTGAAGTTCTGCTCGGCCTGGAACTTCCCGTCGGCTGGCAGCCAGACGGTATTTTGGGCCATCGAGATGATCTTGCCGGTGCCCGGCTGGACCGACACCAAGGAAGCGCCCCATTTGTCCGGGTTAGCGCCGGCGGAAGCATCTACCTGGGCCTGGGCCACGGCCTGCGCCTTCGGGTCCAGTGTGGTCTGGATGGTCAGGCCACCCCGCGAGACGCGGTTGACGCGATCGTCGATGGTCGCGCCGTAGGCCGGGTTGTTGTAGAGCAGGTGCAGCACGTAGTCGCAGAAGTACGCGGCAGTGGCGGAGTAGGGGCAGCCTTGGCGAGGTTGCGTCACCTTGGTGGTCACCGGCGTCGCGATGGCGGCGTCGTAGTCGGCCTTCTTGATCTTTCCCTGGTCCAGCATGAGGCCGAGCACCAGGTCGCGACGCTGCTTCGCGTGGTCCGGGTTCGTCACCGGGTCGTAGTAGGACGGGCTGTTGACGACGCCGGCCAGCAAGGCGGCTTGCGGCAAGGTGAGGTCCTTGGCGCTGGTGCTGAAGAAGAGCCTCGAGGCGGCCTCGATGCCGTAGGCGTCCTTGTTGAAAAAGACGATATTGAGGTAACCCTCGAGGATCTGCTGCTTGGAGAACTTCTTCTCCAAAGCGATGGACAGCTTCATTTCGCGAAGTTTGTCGCCCACGCCCTTGTTCACGCCATTGAGCTTGACGTCGGCACCCTTGTTCTGGGACACGAGGGATTCATTAATGACGTTGTTCACGTACTGCTGGGTGATGGTGGAAGCACCCTGCTTTTGCCCGCGCGCCGTGCTGACGATGGCGCGCATGATGCCGGTGGCGTCAATGCCGCCGTGCTCATAGAAGCGGCTGTCCTCAACCGAGACGATCGCGTCCTTGATGAAAGGGCTCATCTGGTCGAGGGAGACCCGCGTGCGGTTTTCGGAGTAGATCGAGGCGATCTGGCTGCCGTCCGCGGCCAGGATGGTGGTCGCCTGGCTGGGCGGGTTCACCTGAAGCTCCGCCGGCAGCGTGTCGAAGAACTGAATGGACCCACTCGCCGCACTGCCCGAAACGGCGGCCGCGGGAACGAGCAAGCCCGCCACCAGGACACCACAAATAGCGCTCACACCGAGGAATCCGAGGATCTTTCCAAGAGTGGTGGCAGTGTCGAATAGAGGGTTCCTACGAGTCACCATGTTCACCACTTTACCGGCAAGGGCTGATATGAGTTGAGTTAGTCCTTCACAAACACCTCCGGAGATGTCAGGACGGGTTGTATCAGATTCCCTGTG
>NZ_JBYSXB010000055.1:0-7287 GCF_058781765.1 Arthrobacter sp. FW306-1B-G06A
TCCCCGGCCCCACCACCACGACCGCTGGATACTCGAACCCCGACACCGGCTCGGGCCACGGGACCGTCGCACCCGCCGGCGCGCCGGCCACCCTGCCTCAATCCGCGCCGGTCACCGAACCGGAAGCCGATCCCTGGCCCAACGGCGGGATAGACGAGGACCCATTCACCCGTGACCGCTCGCACCGTCTCGGGTCTCCGGCTCCCGTGGCAGGGAATGACGCGGCCGACGGCGGGAAAGGGCCCGGCGTCGAGCCCACCAGCGGTGAGTCGCGATGACCGAGAGCCACATCCCACCGACGCCCGCGCAAGCCAAAGCGGACTCGACATCGCTGGGAGACCTTCTCGGAGAGGTCACGCGGGACATTTCCACACTGATGCGCCAGGAAGTCGAACTGGCCAAAGCTGAACTGAAGCAGTCCACGGCACAGGCGGGCAAGGGCGCCGGAATGGTGGCAGGCGCCGGCGTTGCCGGGCATTTTGTGCTCCTCTTCCTTTCCCTCGCCCTTTGGTACGCTCTGGGCGAGCTGATGGGCCTGGGCTGGTCCGCCGTCGTCGTGGCTGTCCTCTGGGCGATCGTGGCAGCTGTCCTGGCGTCGATAGGCCGGAAGGAACTCAAAGCCGTCAAAGGCATGCCCCAGACGACCGCAACAATCCAGGAAATCCCAGAAACGCTCAAACCACGCGAGGAGCAACGATGAGTGAAAACCCGGATGATATCCGTTCCGAGATAGAGGAAACCCGGCGGCGCCTTGGCACCAACGTTGACGCAGTGGCCGACAAGGTGACGCCGTCGCACGTGGTCCGACGCCAAACCGAGAAAGTCAAAGATGCCGTCTTCGGCGTGAAGGAGAACATCCTGGGTACCGCTGATGATGTTGCGGAGGGCGGGCGATCAGCAATCGACGACGCCGGCGCGGCGATCGGCGACGTCCCCCACCGCCTCGCCAGCAAAACGCAAGGCAACCCGCTGGCTGCCGGGCTGATAGCCTTCGGGGCCGGTCTGCTGGTGGCCTCCCTGATCCCGGCAAGCGAGAAGGAAAAGGAGGCAGCGGCGGCCCTGAAGGACGCGGCCGAACCGCTGACCACCGAACTTGCCGCCGCGGCTCAGGACGTGGCCCAGGATCTCCAGGAACCGGCCCAGGAAGCGCTGGAAAACGTGAAGTCCGCGGCCACCGAGGCAGTCGAAAACGTCAAGGACGAATCCCAAACCGCCGTCTCCGACGTCACGGACACCACCATCGCGGCCAGGGACCGGATCGAGCCCGCCTGATCCAGACGGAGGCGTGCTGTCCGGCCAATACATCAATGAAGGACGGCACGCCTCGAGCCCGCTTTGAATAAGGGACATCCATGACGACGAAGAACCCCGCCGACAGCAGCAAGGCCAAGGCAGCCACAGCCCCGGATGCGGATGATGCCCGAAAACCGGACAGGCCCACCGAGATCGCCAGGCCAACCTGGACCTACATAGCCAAGAGGACCTTCCGTGAGTTCGGCAAGGATCAGTGCCCGGACGCCGCCGCGGGGCTGACCTACTACGCGGTGCTTTCCCTTTTCCCCGCGCTGCTTGCGCTCGTCTCCCTGCTCGGTATTTTCGGGCAGGCAGGAAATAGCACCTCCGCCCTCCTGGACCTTCTCCAAGGCATCGCCCCGGGATCCACCATCGACACCATCCGCCAGCCCATCGAAGAGCTCACCACCTCGACGTCGGCCGGCTTCGCCCTGGTACTTGGTCTCGTCGCCGCCCTGTGGTCGGCGTCCGGATACGTGGGAGCCTTCAGCAGGGCCATGAACCGCGTCTACGAAGTGGACGAAGGGCGCGGATTCATCAAACTCCGGGCAACCATGCTCGGTGTCACCGTCTTCGCGGTGATGCTCGTGGCCCTGATCGCCGGCATGCTCGTGCTCAGCGGACCCATCGCCGACGCCGCGGGCAGGGCAGTCAACCTTGGCGGGGACCTCCTGACGGTCTGGAGCATCGCAAAATGGCCCGTCGTCCTCCTGCTGGTGATCCTGATCATCGCGGTCCTGTACTACGCCACCCCTAACGTGAAGCAGCCGCGGTTCCGTTGGATGAGCATCGGCTCCTTCATCGCCTTGCTGGCATTCATCCTTGCATCGATAGGCTTTGGCTTCTACGTGGCCAACTTCAGCAACTTCAACAAGACCTACGGGGCAATAGGAGGCGTCATCGTGATGCTCCTGTGGTTATGGATTTTGAACATGTCCCTCCTGTTCGGGGCAGAGTTCGACGCCGAAATGGAGCGCGGGCGGGAACTGCAGGCAGGAATCGACGCCGAAGAAACCATCCAGCTCCCACCCCGCGGAATCAAGCGCAGCGAGAAACTCGCGAAACACGAGGAGAAAGAAATCGTCGACGGCGAGAGGCTCGGCGCGCAGCACACCGTTAGCGCCGGCCTAGAGGACGGCTCGACTTCCGACCTTCGTCCAACTCTTCACTGAAAGGGGGCGCACGTGGGAAACCTCCCGTGGATCGTTGTCATGCTGGTCCCGTCACTGAGCTTCTTCTTCTATTTGGTCTACGCAAACCTCCGCTCCTCCCGCAAGCGGAAGGCCCTCGGCTTGCCGCCCTTGGAACTTACTCCGCCCGAGCTCAGGAATCGACGCCGGAACGACGCCACGGACGTCGTCGACGACCACCAACACCAAGGAAATATCAAGAGCGATCAATAAACTCAGGTCGCTCGTCGGTCACGATGATCGGCTTAGGCTTTGCCGGTGACAGCGGTCCAGAGGCCGACGGCGCCCGCGACCACCATGATCGCGGTCGTGGCCCAGCCGAGGGTGGCGGCGAGTTTTCCGTTGCGGTATTCGCCCATGAGGTCCTTGTCCCTGGCGATGAGCATTGTGACGATGAGGAACGGTGCGGCGGCGATCCCGTTGATGATGGCACTGAGGACCAGCAGTCCGATGGGGTCGGAGTCGAAGAGACTGATGATGACGCCGCCGAGCGTTCCCATACCAAGAAGCACATAGAACGTGCGCGCCTTACTGGGACGCCGGTCGAACCCCCAGTTCTTGCCGAGCAGTCCGGCCAGCCCCGCGGAGCCCGAGGCTGCAAGGACGGGCACCGCGAGGATCCCGGAACCAACGAACCCAGCTGCGAACAGGAACTTCGCGGCAGGTCCCGCGATGGGTTCCAAGGCCTTGGCCGCGTGCGCGGCGGTCTTGATGTCCGTGCCGTTCTTTCCCAGGGTCGTCGCGGTGGCCGCGATAATCGCGAACATGACCAGGACGGAGAAGAACATCCCGATGAACACGTCCGCGCGGGCGTTTCGGAGCTTGCGGTGAGCGGCCGGCGCCGAGTTGTCATCCAGCCCGACGGCCTTATCGCCTCCGAGGTCATCTCCTCGATCCGGTGCGCGCTTTGCCAGAGGAACAGATAGGGAGCGATCGTGGTGCCCAGTTCGGGCTGGGCACGAACATGGGCATCAAAGCGATCGCCGACGCCAGCGGCCACGCCGAGACCGAACGAGAACTACGACACGTGCGCAGAACCTACATCACCAAAGACAACCTGCGGCAGGCCATCGTGAACGTCGTCAACGCAACCTTTGAAGCACGAAACCCTGAATGGTGAGGAGAAGGAAAAGCCCTGTTCGTCTCATCCTGACCGGGTCCTGGCGTTCGCGCGCTCAGCAGTGGCGGAACGGAGTTCCCGCTGGAGGCGACGGTTCTCTGCTTCCAGGCGCAGGACCATCCCGATGCCTGCCAGGTTCAGGCCCAGGTCCAGCAGCTCACCGATCCGCCGCAAGGTCGCCAGATCCTCCTCGCTGTACTGGCGGGTCCCGCCCAGGGTCCGGCCGGGTTCGATCAGGCCCCTGCGTTCGTACAGGCGCAAGTTCTGCTGCCCCATGCCCACCAGCTCCGCCGCGACGGAAATCGCGTACACCCCCCTGCCCGCGTCGTTACCGCCTGCCATCGCCCACCTCCAAATCTTCCCAAAATCAGGCTTGCCACGCCCCGGTCGCAGTGCTATAAGAAATATATACCAGCCGCAACAGATCGGCTGGGTTGACAACAAAAAAGCTGCGATCTGCAAGGAGTGACACACCATGCTGATGCGAACGGACCCCTTCCGTGAATTCGACCGGCTGGCCGAACAGGTCCTCGGAACGACGGCACGGCCTGCGGCGATGCCGATGGACGCCTGGCGCGAAGGCGACGATTTCGTGGTCGCCTTCGACCTGCCCGGAGTCACCGTTGACTCGGTGGACATCGACGTCGAACAAAACGTGCTGACCGTCAAGGCCGAACGCCCGGACCCCGTCGGCGAGGGCACGGAACTGATTGCCTCCGAACGTCCCCGCGGCGTGTTCAGCCGCCAGCTCATTCTCGGCGACGCACTGGACACCGACGGAGTGAAGGCAAGCTACGACGGCGGGGTCCTGACCCTGCGCATCCCGGTGGCGGAGAAGGCAAAGCCGCGCCGGATCGAAATCGATACCACGGCGAACCAGCGCCAGGAGATCAGCGCCTGAGCACCGGTACGGCTTCCCGGACCGGGAGCGCCTCGGCGGCCAACACGTAATTGGGTGATGGGGTTTCTCAGACCACGCCACGGCGCGGGTAGCGCACAGATACAGGCCCCCGAGGATGACTCCCGCAACGATGGTCCCCGGCTGAACGGACCGGGGACCATCCCTGTCCCCAGATGAACACACGGCACCACCAACAATGAAGACCAACGGCCCGGACCCCTACGAGATCCTGCACATTGACCCGACCGCCACGGCGCGGGAGGTGGGCCGTGCTTACCGCGCGCAGATGCGCAGCCGGCACCCGGACACCCGGCCGGCCCGCGGACACGGCACCGGCCCGACGACGCCCGAATCACAGAAGGAGCTGCAGGACGTGATGAACGCCTATGCCATCCTGGGCAACGCGGAAAAGCGGGCAGCCTACGACAGGGACCACCCGCGGCCGGCTCCGACCGAACCGCACCCCCGGGAACCCCTGGTACGGCCGCCGGATCCGCTGCTTCCGGCCGCCTCGTTGCTGATCGGACCGGTCATCTGGGAGCCGGCCGCCGGACGGTCCGACGCACCGCCGGCGTGGCCGGGCCCGTATCCGCCCGGCTACACGTTGATCCGGCGGATCCCGCACTGGCCACCGTCCGACCCGAAAGCACCATGACGAAGGAGACCCCATGAGTGCCTGGCGTCCGTACGACAGCCAGTTGATGCCCGCGTTCTACGAACGCTTCGAGAAGCGGTGGGGCAAAGGAACAGCGCCGTTCCTGGACCCGGAAACCCACGAACAACCCATGCCCCGGGCCCAATGGATCAACCCGGACACCGGCGCCGCGGTCGCGGTCGTGCCGATCTGGACCGGGGACCCCCGGCACCGCTCCTTCGGGGTGTTCTACCTGCCCCCGGCCGGCGACATCTGGGTCCTGCGCCCCGGGCACACGAACTACCTCGAAACCGACCCCAAAAACCCTGAGCAAGTCACCCTGCGCAACGACGCCTTCCGGAAAGCCGTCGCGCACGCCAAGGAATTCATCTACGGAACCCAACCCTGAAAGCCGCCCCCGGACCACCCGGATCAGGCAACCGGCAAACCCGGCGGTGAACCGTCCATCGGATCCGCCCCGGGGACCGGCCCTTCCGCCGCGGCCCGGGCCCTGACAGACATTCCCGGAGTACCCAATGACCCCTCAACAGATCATCCAGTTCCTCCAGGACTGCAGCATCCGCGCAGCCGCCGGCAATGCACGTCTCGACGCCGATGCGTCCTACCTCCTCTACGTCAGCTGGTGCGGCCTGAACCGGAAAGTCCCCGTCCCCCATCAGGCCTTCCGGACCGCCCTGCGCATGGCTGGCCTGCGCCCCGCAAAGAAGACACCGCACCACTGACCCGCAACGAGACATGTGGAAATGGAGAAGATGACAATGACGTCAACGGCCCTGAAAACAACACACAGTGACCATGCGGGCGGGAACCGTCCGTGGTGCGGGACGTGCGACAGCGACGAGTTCCTGATCTTCGAAACCGCTGCGTTCCCGGCCGGCGGTCCGGCCGGTGAACTGGACGTCAGCTACACCTGCACCGAATGCGAGGGCTACTACGCCCACCAGGTCCCCGCGGGCGCCCTGGACCCGAAGGTCCTGGCCGGGATCCTGCCCGTCCCGGGCGATGAGCAGCCCGGCATCTACACGCACTGCGGCGAGCCCATGACCCTGGGCCGCCCGGCCGGCCGGAGCGTCGCTTCGGAGGCGGCGAAAAACACCGGGCGCAGGCTCCTGGAGGTTTACCTCCGGACCCGGGTGCTGCATTGCCGCTGCGGTTTCCAGATGGAACTTCCCCGCCCCCGGGCGGCCTGAGGGGCCAGGTGGAGGGATCTCGATGCCGTTGTCCGACTCTGAACGCAGGCGGCTCCGGGAACTCGAATCGGATCTGGCAGCCCAGGATCCGGTTCTCGCGCGGGAACTGAGCACCGGCAGGCCGGCCCTCCGGTGGCTTCGCCGTTCCATCGGCCTGGCCCTGACCGTCGCGGGCATTGAACTGATCGTCATGGCCATGGCCGCCCGCCTTCCGGGCATCGGCTTCCCGGGATTCATCCTGCTGTTGGCAGGTGCCTGCGTGCTCCTCACCCGCCGCGCCGGCCGCCGGAGCGGATAGCGCCGCACCGCTCCTGTCCGCCCGGACCACCGCCGTGGCCTGCGCCGCCGGGCCGGGGGGACAGATTCTCCGTTGCTGCCCGGCCGGGAGCCCAGGTTCCGGAGCCGGTGACCGGACTTCCAGAGGCACGTGCGGGGCTCGCCGGGCCCTTGGTTGCGGCGAGCAGGGCCAGGGACGCGGCGACCGAGCGGTCCGGCTCCTTGGCCGGCGGTGTGTAGGCCCGCAGGACCAGGACCGATTTGCCCGCTACATCGAGCACGCCGCCCGCGTCCAGGAAGGCCGTGCCTGCGCGTTCTCCGGCGGTGTCCAGGACCTGTTCCCACCGCGACGCGTATTCGGCCGGGGGAAGGGTGAAGGACACCGCGTCGTCCCCGGAGTTGAAGCAGAGGAGGAAGTTCACATCCGTCACGGAGCGGCCCCGGTCGTCCCTGCCGATCCCGGCGCCGTTGTAGAAGACCCCGAGCGCCCGGGCAAGCGGGTTGTTCCAGTCCTCGGGCACCATCACGGACGCGTCCGTGTTCAGCCAGACGATGTCCGGAAGCGGCTGGCCTTCCCTGCGCTTGACCGGACGCCCTTCAAAAAACCTGTTCCGCCGGAAGGTCGCATGGTCCCGGGGGGGGGGGGGGGGGGGGGGGGGGGG
>NZ_JBYSXB010000055.1:7297-26160 GCF_058781765.1 Arthrobacter sp. FW306-1B-G06A
CCGCCGGGGGGCGGGGGCGGCGAACTCGGTCAGCGGCTTGTCCGTGCTTTCCCAGTGGATCCAGCTCAGCTCCGAGTCCTGGCAGTATGCGTTGTTGTTGCCCTCCTGGGTGCGGCCCAGCTCATCACCGTGGAGCAGCATCGGGACGCCTTGGGAGAGCATCAGGGTGGCAATGAAGTTCCGTTGCTGGCGGGCACGCAGCACGAGCACGCTTTCATCGTCGATGGGTCCCTCGGCGCCGCAGTTCCAGGACCGGTTGTGGGTCTCGCCGTCGTTGTTGCCGGCCCCGTTGGTCTCGTTGTGCTTCTCGTTGTACGAGACGAGGTCATGCAGGGTGAAGCCGTCGTGAGCGGTGACGAAGTTGACGGAGGCCACCGGACGCCGGCCTGATGACCCGTACAGGTCCGCGGAGCCGGCAAGCCGGGCGGCGAATTCGCCAAGGGTCGAGGGTTCGCCGCGCCAGAAGTCACGCACCGCATCCCGATACTTGCCGTTCCATTCGGTCCACAGCGGCGGGAAGTTTCCCACCTGGTAGCCGCCGGGGCCCACGTCCCAGGGCTCGGCGATCAGCTTCACCTGGGACACGACCGGGTCCTGCTGGACCAGGTCGAAGAAGCTTGACAACCGGTCCACCTCGTAGAACTCGCGGGCCAGGGTGGCCGCCAGATCGAAGCGGAACCCGTCCACATGCATCTCCGTCACCCAGTAACGCAGGGAGTCCATCAGGAGCTGCAGGACGTGCGGGTGGCGCACGTTGACCGTGTTCCCCGTGCCCGTGTAGTCCATGTAATACTGCTTGTCGCCCGCGACCAGGCGGTAGTAGGCCTGGTTGTCGATGCCTTTGAACGACAGGGTCGGGCCGAGGTGGTTCCCTTCGGCAGTGTGGTTATAGACGACATCGAGGATGATCTCCATCCCGGCGGCGTGCAGGGAACGGACCATGGCTTTGAACTCCTGGACCTGCTGCCCGGGCACATGCGTGGAGCTGTAGCCGTTGTGCGGGGCGAAGAACCCGACGGTGTTGTAGCCCCAGTAGTTGGACAGACCCTTCTCCCTGAGCAGGCTGTCGTGCACGAATTGGTGCACCGGCATCAGCTCGATCGCGGTAACGCCGAGTCTTTGCAGGTGCTCGATCACGGCCGGATGCGCCAGGCCCGCGAAGGTGCCGCGTTCCTCCACGGGCACCTCGGGGTGGAGCATGGTCATGCCTTTGACATGGGTTTCGTAGATGAGCGAGTCGCTGTACGGGACCCGCAGGGGGCGGTCGCCCTGCCAGTCGAAGAACGGGCTGATCACCACCGACCGCATCGTCGAGCCGGCCGAATCGCTTGTATTCAACGAGAGCGGATCGCCCGGATCGTAGGAGAACATGGCTTGCCCCCAAGCGATGTCCCCGCTGGCCGCTTTCGCGTACGGGTCCAGCAGCAGCTTGGCCGGGTTACATCGCATCCCGTTGGCCGGGTCATAGGGCCCCTCCACCCGGTAACCGTACGACTGTCCCGGGAGCATATGGGGCAGGTAGCAGTGCCAGACGAACGCGTCCACAGCCTCCAGGGCAATCCGCTGCTCGGACCCTCGCTCATCGAACAGGCACAGATACACCGCACTGGCCGCTTCGCTGAAGATGGCGAAGTTGGTGCCGCTGCCGTCATACGTCGCCCCCAAGGGATAGGCACTGCCCGCCCAGACTTCCATGAACCCCTCCGATACCGAAAAAGCACCACCCACCACACCGGACAGCCCGGGAGCACCGTGCCCCGACCCATCAAACGCGAAGATTTGACGCATATAGCCCCGGGCACCGAGGGAAACCCGCGTTCCGCGGCAGCCACCTCGTCCTGGCCGTGAGGCGGATGGGAATGCCGGGCCCAGGCACCGGGGCGGCGGCGGCATCGCTTCCGGGCAACATGCGTGTCATGCCGGAGGTCCCCGACGGCCCGCCTGTGCCGGTGCCTGTCGGTCCGTGCCGTGGACGGCCAGGTTGCCGCGCTTCTAGACTGGGCATACCTGCTGCGGAGGCCAACGAGGTGACGCGGGGCCCGCCGCCGGGGACGGCAACGGACCACCTGCACCTGGTTGGAGGTCTGTCTGCGCATCACGGGCACCGCATTTCCTGGTGCAGAAACGCAGATGGAGACCGTTATGCAGACAGACCCGCGGCCCACCACAGAGGCCGTCCGTTCGGTGACCGTGGAGGCCTCCAGCACCCGTCCCGGGGACTGGGGGCGGGCCATGGCACTGGCCTTGGACCGGCTGATCCAGGAGATCATCGCCGCTACAGGCACGAACCCGTGCCGTGATCCCGGGGGCCTGGACGTCTCCTTGCATATCCAGGCCGTGCCCGATGGTGAGGCCATCACGGTCATCTGGCGCCGCTGAACTGTCGATCACCGACGCTGTTCACAGCCAAAAGACCGGCGGATACGGCCCCGGCCGCACCCGCAGTCCGGACCCTCGGCCTGCTCGTTCCCGGCGGTGTCGCCGGCCAGCCCAGGCGGGACGCGGGCGAGGAGACCCGGACCCATGGTGGAACACGTGGTGCTCCCGGCGTTTCCCGTCAGTGCTTTTTGAAGGCGTCCTTCACTTTGTCTGCGGCCTGCTTCAGCTCCGCTTTGGCTTGTGCGGCCTTGCCTTCGGCTTTCAGCCTGTCGTTATCCGTGGCGTCGCCGGTTGCTTCTTTGGCTTTGCCGCCGACCTTTTCGGCGGCGTGCTTGATTTTGTCACCCAGACCCATGACGGCTCCTCTCAAGGGGGACGGGCCGGCCCGTGCGGGCCGGACATTTTTATCGTAGACCCGGCGTCCCCTTCATCCACGGTCCTGCCCGGCTCCGGCCGGGGCACAGGTGGTTCTGCCCGGGCATCTGGCTGCTCGCGGGACGGGAGCCTGCCGGGATACGCCGGACGGCCGGGGGTTTATGCTGTCGTCCATGGATTCGTACGGGGGCCGTGCGCTGATCTGTGCAGCGCCGGAAACGGTGTGGACCGTCATCACTGATTCGTCCGGCTATCCGGAGTGGGATTCGGGGATTGCCGGGCCCATCGGGGACATCGGCCACGAGCAGAGCATCCGGGTCCGGCCCGCCGGCCTGGCCAGGCCGGTCACGGTGGCTGTCCACCGGTACGGGGACGACGCCATGTCCTGGACGTTCCGGTTGCCGGGGAAATTGTTCAAAGCGGTCCGGACCATCACCGTGAGGGCTAAGCACGGCAAGACCCGCCTGGTGGTGAGGGATGACTTCACCGGCCCCCTCCGGACGCTGATCCAAAAACACAACCCGGGCCTGTCCCGGTCCGCGGACCGGTTCGCCTGCGGGGTCAGGGCCCGGGCCGAAAAACTGAGCTGACACCGGATACGCCGGCGCTGCGGTTGTGCCCGGGGCATGGCGGCTCTGAAGGCGGGACCAAGCAGCTCTGCCTCCAAGGCCTTGGCTGCGGAACCACGGGTGGAGCAGCATGGAAGGTAAGGCCCTTCAGTGAGTCGGCCGGTCCGCATCCGTAGCTCAGTGGTCAGAGCAGGGGACTTTTAATCCTCGGGTCGTGGGTTCGAACCCCACCGGATGCACCAGTCCCGGGCCAAGGCATGCCCGGGCGCCGGGAGCCCGTTGTTGTGGTGCGGGCGCGCCGTTGAAACGACATCTTGACGGGGCGCCCCCGGGTTGGTTTTACCGGAAGACTCACCTGCGAAGTGCGGCAGGCGTCCCCGGGCCTGGCGCGGAAGAAGACATTCAGGACCGCGGAGATAATCAGGTCCGGGAAGAAGGATCGGAGGTTTCGTCTTCGATCAGTGGACTGGTGAACGCAGGCGTCCGGGCTCTCGTGTCTTAAGTTCCCACGAGGGCGTAGTGTCGAATTAGGAGATTTCGGGATGGTCGTTCGGGTCCGGGGATTGAATATCAGGGCTGTGCGACGCGCGAGCGGCCACGGCTGCAGGCCTGGGTCGAAGATCCCGGGCGCCCCTTGGAATCGAGGCCGCATGGCCAACAACAACGCAGTACCCACCACGGAACAATTGCAGGATCTACTGCTTGAAAGCCCGGGCTTCACCGAATTTCTCCTGGGTTTGGCTACCATCTCAGCGTCGTTGTTGGACGGCCAGGAACCTCTTTTGTGCGCCATTACCGTCGAACGGGATGCCGGCCCTTCGACGGTGGCGAGCAGTACCGCTGCGGCGCAGCGCTTGGACGAGAAGCAATACGCGTTCGACGACGGCCCTTGCCTTACGGCCTTGCGTCACCAACATCGCGTGCTGATTGACGACCTGCAGGCAGACGACCGTTGGGCACAGTACGCCCACCAGGTGGATGGCGAAGGTATTCGCTCTGTCCTCGCAGTGCCTATCCAGACGGACTCTTCCTCACGCGCAGCTTTGAATTGCTACGCCTATGCGCCCGGCACTTTCAACCCGGCCATCGTGGCCCGCGTATTGGAGCATGCGGAGACAATTTCGAAGACGCTGAGGTTGGCGCTGAGGCTTCACGTCCCGGAGCCGTACCCTGAACATTTGCGCTCGGCCCTGCAATCGCGGGCCGTGGTGGACGCGGCGCTGTCCTTGATCATGCTCCAGAACCGTTGTGGGCGGGACCGCGCCATGGAACTCCTTCAGCTTGCTGCGCGGAACAACAACCGGCGTCTTCATGACATCGCCACCGACATCCTGAACGGATCAGCACCCCAGGATTGGACTTCCCCGGGCGTCCCCGATGGACACGCCTGAAGCGCCGGGCACCGGTGGCGCCACCCTGGTACCGCGACCGCAACACGGGTTGGCCAGGCTGTGGGCCCGCTTCTACGGGATAGTCAGAGCGATGCGGAAGAAACCAGCCTCGATGCTTACCTCCATGAGCTCGGCGGTCTCCCGCCACCCCGGGGTGAGTCTTCTGGCCCTGGCAATACTGGAAATGGACACCGAAAGGATGACCGACCCGTGATTGACCCGCAGTGGGACGCAGCACCCGGCGCCTCCACCGCTCCGGCCCGGAACCGCAGACAGGACCCTTGCATTACCCTGCAGGAACTGGTCCTGGACAGCAGCGACGTCATGGAATTCCTTGCCGCCCTGGCCGGCGTGGCAGCCGCCGTTCTCTCGACCATCACGAACACCCTTTCGTGCGGGGTCACCCTCAGGAGGAGGAAAAGAAGCCCCGCAGCGGCCGGCAGCGATGAGAGAGGCCGCGTTCTCGAGGAACTGCAGAACGACCTTCACGACGGGCCTTCCCTGACAGCCCTCCGGGACGATGACGTGATTCTCGTCCCCGACACCGGCGGCGAGAACCGCTGGCGTGACTCCATGGACGCCCTCCGTCGGAACGGCATCCGATCCATCCTGGCTGTCCCGCTGGATCTGGCCGGTGAAGCCGAAGCCGTGATGAGCCTGTATTCCACCAAACCCCTGGGGTTTTCCGGACCGGACATCACGGCCGCGGAAGCATTCGCCGACAGCGCGGCGAAGTCGCTGCGCCTGGCGTTGAGGATCGCGCACCTGCGTCATGCCCGGAACGATCTCACCGCGGCCATGCAGTCGCGTTCGACCATCGACACGGCCGTCGGCATTGTCATGGCGCAAAACCGCTGCAGCCGCGATACTGCCGTCAAGGTTCTGACCAGGGCGTCGAACAGCCGGAACGTCAAACTCCGGGACATTGCCGCGCAGGTCATCGCCTCCGTTTCGGGAGAAACGGACCTCGCGCCGTACTTCGACGAATAGCCAGAAGAGCCGGGGACATGCGGTGGAATCGCAGGTTGTCCGGTCCGGCCACCGGACGCCCTCGGCCGCCGGGGTGACCGGAGCTCCTCTCCCTCGCCCGGCGGGTTTCTGCGGACCCGGGGCCGGGAGCCGTCTTCCTGCCACGACGCGGGCACTTCTTCCGTCGCCCCATGTGGCCGCGGCTACCGTTTGCGTTTCCTCGCCCTGGCTTCTGCCACTGGCCAGGGGCGGGAAGTAGGCTGGGAACAGCGCACCAACTGCCGTGTTGAATTCTCTTCACAGGAACGCTGCGGCTCGATGCACCCGACCTGGATGAATGAGGACTATGGCGCGGAAACTACCGCTGGATGAACTGTCGACTGTTATCGCGCGAATCCAGGGCCTGCTGCTGACGGAAGAGAAAGTGGACCGCGCCGTGCGGTTGCTTGCCCGTGCCATCAAGGACTCCGTGTCCGGAGCGAGCGGCGCGGGGGTCTCCATCCTGGATTCGAGGGGCAGGCTGACCAGCAGCGCCTCCACGGACCACGTGGTCACCCGCGCGGACGCCCTTCAGTATGAATTGGGCCAGGGGCCGTGCCTGACGGCCTGGGCGATGGAGGAAACGGTGATCGTCCGGAACGTCGAAACTGATCCGCGGTGGCCGGACTGGACTGACGCCGTGAAGGGCATGCCCATCCGTGCGGCGGTCAGCACCCCGTTGATCGCCGGGCAGGAATGCATCGGCGCCTTGAAGATCTATTCGGACCGTGCCGGCGCTTTCGGCGAGGACGCGGCCCGGGTGCTGGAACTATTCGCCGCCCCGGCAGCGACGCTGCTGGCGAATATCCAGGCCAGCGAAGCACCTCACCGCATCAGCGAAGCCCTGGCTGAATCCCTTCATAGTCGTGACCTGGTCAACCGCGCCTGCGGCATCTTGATGCAGCGCCACTCTTTGACCGTTGACATGGCCCTTGCCGAACTGATGCGCCGGGCCCGGCTGCAGAACAGCACGCTGGGCCAGATCAGTGCCGATCTCGTCGCCGGGATTCCGGCGGCCCTGGACTGAGGCCGGCCCGTGGGCTTCGATCCGCACGAACCACAACAGCAGCGCATGCTGGCCGCTGCCATGAAGTCAGCACAAATCAACGTCGGCGAACTCTGGCTCAAGTACTTCAGCTTGGGCGGCGAAGTTGGCGAGTACGAGGTGGAAGCCTATCTCCAAGGCTTCCTCTCCCTGCCCGTCCTGCAACGCGACCTGCTGGCCATGGCCGCCAACGAACTCATCGACACATCCGCCCACGGTCGCGCACCCTACTCCGACGAGCTCGGCCCGGACGGCGACTCGTCCGGCCAACAAAAACCCAAGCAAGAACCGGGCTCGGGACCATGGCAGTCCGAAACGGACTGATCCGGATCGGTCCCCCTCAAGGAGGCCTTGCCTGGTGGATGTCTGTCTCACCTGTCACGTCGGAATGCGGGCCACCTGATCCTCCAACCCATTCATGGATGAGGCGCGGTCCCCGCCCGCCACGACGAGCCCGCCCGGGCCGATCGACGCGCGGTATCCCCCGCAGTTATCGTCCGGCTGCGGGTGGGCGGACGCGCCCCTGGTCCCGGTCTATGCCGGCCATAGGTTTTCTAATCGCCGGCCCGCCCGCCGGGCCGTTCATCCAACGGCGGCCGGGGTTCCTTCAGGAGCTTCAGACCCGGGGGCAGGCCCTGGACGCTGCCTTCGCGTCCTTTCGCCCTGAGGGTGAGGAGGGACCCGGCCAGCTTCACGTTCTCGGCCGTGAATTCCCCGAATTCCTCCGGGAGGATCGGGGCAAGGTGGACCACGTTGCGTGTCAGGTCAGGATCGAACCTGAGCAGGGTCCGCATCAGCTGCACCGGGGTCGCGGCCGCCCACGCCTGGGGTGCGCACGCCGTGGGATAGGGAACAGGGGCGTGGAATTCATAGCGGTCGAAGCCGCAGAAAAGTTCCGGGAGCTGGCCGTCGAAGTGTCCGGCTGCTCCCAAAAGACCGTGCGCTACCTTTCTGGCTTCATCCACGAATCCGTACCGCATCATTCCGGTTGCGGCCAGGGCGGTGTCGTGCGGCCAGACGGAACCGTTGTGATAGCTGACCGGGTTGTAGGCACCCATGTCCGAGCCCAGGGTCCGGATGCCCCAGCCGGTGAACATCTCCCGTGACATCAGCCGTTGGACCACCGATGACGCTTTGTCCTCCTCGACGATGCCTGTCCACAGGCAGTGGCCCATGTTGGAGGCGCAGGAGTCCACCGGTTTCTTGTCCTTGTCCAGTGCGATGGCGAAATAGCCCTTGTCCGGCAGCCAGAACCTTTTGTTGAATTCATTCTTCAGCGTGGCGGCACGCCCGGCCCAGTACTGCTCCGTTTCCCTCTCTCCTGCCGCCCGGGCCAGGCATGCCCGGGCCAAATACGCGGCGTAAACGTAGGCCTGGACTTCACACAGGGCGATGGGCGACTCCGCCAGGGTCCCGTCCGCAAAATTGATCCCGTCCCAGGAGTCCTTCCAGCCCTGATTGGCCAGGCCATGGTCGGTGGCCCTGTGGTACTCGACGAAACCGTCCCCGTCGCGGTCACCGTAGTCGTGGATCCAGCCAAGGGCCCGGTCCGCGTGCGGAAGCAGCGACTCGATGATGTCCTCAGAGAGCCCCCACCGGCTTAGCTCGCCCAGCAACCCCACGAACAGCGGGGTGGCATCGGCGGTGCCGTAGTAGGCTGTCCCGCCCCTGGACAAGCCGCCGGTGACGCCGAGCCGGACTTCATGCGGAATGCGGCCGGGTTCCTCCTCGGAGTCATGGTCCACTCTGGTGCCTTGGATGTCCGCCAGGGTCTGGAGGGTTCCCGAGGCCAGATCCGGGTCGATCAGGAGCGCCATGTAGGAGGCCAGAAGTGCATCCCGGCCGAACAGGGCCATGAACCATGGAGCGCCTGCGGCCACGGCCACGCGGTCGGGGTTGGCAGGATCAAAGATCCGCAGTGAGCCCAGGTCGCGTTGGCTCCACTGCAGCGTGGCTTGGACGCTGCTGTCGGCAAGGGTGATGGGTGGAACGTTTTTTTCCCAGGCCCGGTGCCGTTTGACGCCCGTCCGGAGGTGCGGGACCCCAGTCTCCGTGAAGGGCTCCTCCGGGGCCACGGATTCGACCAGGGGGACCACGATGACGCTGGTGGACCATTTTCCCCGTGCGGGGATGGTGGCCCGGAAACGGAGGGCGTCTTCGGAGATTTCGGCGCCCGCCGCCCGAATCGCCGATCCCCGCCGCTGGCCGTTGCTGATGGCTTCGACCACCAGTTCATGCCCCCGCACGTGCCTGGTCACGGACGTATGCTTGGTGGGGCGGCCTCCTTTGACGTCGAACAGGTCGGCCTGGTCCGCGTCCACGAGCAGTTCGATGCTGCAGTCCACGGGTTCCGCGGAAAAATTCTCCAGCGTGATGTCGTCCCGGAGGCCGGGGCCGACATGGCGTTGCTGCCGGACTACCAGGGGGCTGTCGAAACGGCCGTCCGGCCATTGGGCCCGGCCCACGAAAGTGGCCTCGAAAGCATCGGGACGCTGGGCCGCGAGCGGCTCGCGGGGGGACCCGTTGATGTGCAGTTCCCAGTGGGAAAGGATCCGGGTGTCCTGGAAGAACGCGCCGTTTGTCTCGCCGTCCGGGAGGATGTCCCCGCTGCGGGAGGAAATGCAAAAGGAGGACCCCTCCACGAGCGTGACGGTTCCTGCCTCGGAAACCGTCGTTTCGGTATCGGCGTTCCATGCCGTCATGGGAGGACTCCTCACCTCACGGCGCGGCGGCGGCGCCAGGACAATTACCGCCAAAGCAGATAACGGGGCACGGGAAAACCGGTTCCCTTAAAGATTCTGGTTCAACGCGACCGAATCCGGAAGCCCGGATTCGCATTGCTCTTCGATGAGGTCGGCGAACAGCTGCAAATGGTCGGCCACCATGCGTTCGGCACTGAATTGCTGCTCCACCCGGGCCCTGCACTGCGCCCGGCTCAGGCCAGCGGCTGCCGGGATCATGGCTGCGAGGTTGTCGGTGGAGGCGAGGTAACCCGTTAGTCCGTGCGCAACGATTTCCGGTGCGGCTCCCAGGGGCGTTCCCAGAACGGGCGTCCCGGTGGAAAGTGCTTCAATCATGACCAGGCCGAAGGGTTCGGACCACTGGATCGGGTTGAGGAACGCGAGTGCTTCGCCCATGAGATGGTATTTTTCGGCGTCGTCGACCTCGCCTGTGAAGTCCTCGTTGGGACCAAGGATCGGTTTGATGACTTCCTCGAAGTACTGGATCTCCTCCGGTTCGCGCATTTTGGCCGCGATCCGGAGCGGCACGCCCGCCTGACGGGCGATCCTGATGGCTTCCAGGACGCCTTTGTCCGGGCACATCCTCCCCACGAAACAGACGTAGCCGCCCCGGCCGGTGCCCACGGGCACGGTCGACAGATCGATGCCGTGATGGATCACGCCACGGACCGGTATGCCGGACGCCTGGGAAGCCTGGTTGCGGGAGATCGCGATGATGGAGGTAGTTCTTCCGATCGCACGGTAGATGTCCTTGGCTGAGGACGTGAGCGGGCCGTGGATCGTCGTCACCACTGGCACCCCGGGCGGCCCGTAGCGGTACAGGGGCCCGGCCAGGGTGTGGTCGTGGATGATGTCCACCTCCCCGAGCCCCTCGTAGGCCCTGATCAGGTGGCTGAGTTCGGAGATGGTGAAGCCAAGGCTCGTCGGATCCGACGTCCTCATCCCCGGGACCCGGGGTACGGGGCACCGGCTGTCCGAGGACGCAGCCAGCACCACCTCGTGCCCGGCCCCGGCAAACCCCCGTGCCAGAAGGTCCACCACCCTTTCGATACCGCCATAGGTCTGCGGGGGAACGGGGATCCAGGGTCCTGCAACAAGTCCTATCCGCATTTCTTGCCTTCCAAAAAACGGATGGGTCGGACTCCCCCTGCGTCCCGACACGCACCCAAAACCGTCCGAAGGCCTCTGCTTAACCTCTGAACTGACTATTACTCCCGGACGGACAATGGACAAGACCTACTGCCGGGTAGGCCGGCGGGATTGCCTTTTGACGTCCAGTGATCATTCCTCGAGCCAGCGGCCGGCCGTGGGCACCGGGTCGCAAGAACGACCCCCGAGCAGCAGAGAAGCTAAAGTCCATTCCGAGGGGGGCGGTTGCACCCATGACTCAGCGGACAGAGCAGCGACTCCCCATCCTCGGCTCCCGGGGGTGGACCTCGCCGGAAGAACCGGTCCGGGGCAGGCCTAGGCAGCCAGCGCGGTGCCGAAGAGTTCCGTGGCGCGTCTGGTCAGGTACGCCGGGACGTCGGCTTCCGCGGCCAGGTCCGTGTGTCCCAGGAACACCGCCGTTCCCCGGGCCGCGTCGCTAATGTCCAAGCCCGCGTCCTCGGCGAGCCGGGCGGCACGGATGTTGGGCTGCAGGTTCAACAGCCTGGCCCGGGCGTTGAGGTAGACATGCCAGTCGCCCCGGGAAATTGATTCTGCGCCGCCTCCGAGCAGCCGCCGGAGCGCGGCGGCGCCGGTGTCCAGCCTGCCCAGGACCACGGGTTCTCCCAGGCTGGCGGGAATGATCAGCGCGGTCGGTTTCCTTTCCATCTTTTTCGTCCTCTTTGAGGTAAACGGAACGGCAACCCGGGCTGTTCCCGCCCGCGGGGCCGGTCATCTTGTCCGCTCCCGTGGATCGTTTTAGCGTGGAAACGAGGCCCATGGCCGGCGACCCCCGGCGGCCAGGCCCGTCATTGAGGAAGGAGTGAACAGTCATGGCCACCGTGCGGGAATCCGTCGTTGTGAACATGCCCTTGAGCCAGACCTACAACCAGTGGACCCAGTTCGAGGAATTTCCACGCTTCATGACCGGGGTCGAGTCCGTCCGCCAGGTCGATGAAACCACCGTGCACTTCCAGACCCGCATCGCCGGGCTCCGGCGCGGCTTCGACGCCAGGATCCTCGCCCAGATCCCGGACGAACTGATCAGCTGGGAGAGCGTGGAGGGCTCGCACCATTCCGGAACCGTCACCTTCCACGCGGTGAGCACCGTCGAAACACGGGTCACCGTCGAAGTGGACTGGGATCCCCGGACCGTGCTGGAACGGGCCGGGGCCACGGCTCATCTGGAGGACCGGCAGATCAAGAAGAACCTGGAACGGTTCAAGGAATTCATCGAGGGCCGGGAAGTAGAGACCGGCGCCTGGCGCGGAAGCATCGCCGGGGGCAAGGTCGAAGGCCGCAGCTAGACCACCCGGCGCCCGGGCCTGCTACGGGCTCCGCGTCAGCCGGTGCCCGCCCGCCGGATGAAGCCCCCTCCCGGCCATGCCTTCCACGCAGCCCTCCGTCCTGCAGGCCTTTCGTCCGGCCGGTTGCCGGAATCAACACCGGCGTTCCGGCGTTAATTTTCTTGTCGCAGGTGTGCGGCAGGAAGGAAGAAGATGAAAAGGAGGAACAGGAACATCGAAACGGTCGAGGACGATGCCGGTATGACCACCACCTACCACCGGCACCCGAACGGGGGCGGGCTGCTTGGTCCCGGCGCACGGGTGGAGGCGGATTCCTTCATCGGTGCAACGACCTATGTCGAGGCCGGCGCACGTGTCGGTTCCGGGTGCCGGATCGGCCGCGGGAGCTGGATCGACCGCCGGGCAACGGTCGGGAACCATGCCTTCATCGGTGACGACGTGTACGTGGGCCGGGGAACGGTCCTGGGCAGCTGGGTCCACGTCGGCAGCCACTCCCGCATCGGGGCGGGGGCACTCATCGGCCGCGGGGTCCGGCTGCACGGGGACACCCTGGTTCCCGAGGGAGCCCGCATCCCGAACGCCGGGTCTTACTCGGGCTCTTCGTCCCGTACCCGGAAATCCCGCGGCCCGGAGTCCCGGATGGCCGCCTAGACCTCCGTCGCTGCTACGACATTCCGTTCTCCCCTGCGAGTCCGGCGCGGGACGGTCACCGACACGGGCCATGGCGCGGACGGGCACCGCAGGGGCAGTATGGGGGGATGAACGCCCCCGCAGCCGGCCCTCCGGAGGATGGCTCCGTTGGTTCCGGGGCCCGCCTGCACCCGTGGAGCCGTTATGTGGCCCTGGGTGATTCCTTCACCGAAGGGGTCGGGGACCCGGAACCGCGCAGCCCCGGGGGCCTGCGCGGCTGGGCGGACCGGGTCGCGGAAGAACTAAGCGCCGGCCACGCGGATTTCGCCTACGCGAACCTGGCAGTCCGAGGACGGCTGCTCCATCAGATCCTGGATGAGCAGATCGCCCCCGCCCTGGCCCTGCAACCGGATCTGATCACCCTCAACGGCGGCGGCAACGACCTGATCTTCCACCGGACCGACCCCGACAAACTCGCCGCCGAGCTGGACGCCGGCGTCCAACTCCTCGCCTCGACCGGGGCCACGGTCGTGCTGTTCGCCGGACCGGACTGGGGCACGACCCCCGTGCTCGGACACGTGCGGGGCAAGGTAGCGATCTTCAACGAGAACCTGCGCACCATCGCGGCCCGCCATGACGCCGTGATCGCCGACCTCTGGGCCCTGCGCCAGCTCACCCACCCCCGGATGTGGGATCCGGACCGGCTGCACTTCTCTCCCCTGGGCCAGCACACCATCGCCATCATGGTCCTGGAAACCCTCAACGTTCCCCACACCCTGGAGCCGATGACGCCCAAAGAGCTGCCCGCGCGCAGCTGGCGCGAAGCACGGGCCGATGACATCATCTGGACACGCGAACACCTGGTCCCCTGGGTCCTGCAACACCTCACACACCGCAGCTCCGAGGAAGAGCGCCGTGCGAAGCGGCCGGACCCCGGCCCCGTGTTCGGCGCCCGGATGCCTCCCGGGACGTTCATCGGAAACGACCCCCGGAACAAATAGCAGGGACGCAACCCCTGGCCTGGCGCACCTCGCGGAAGGCCTTGCCCTTGACTATCTCAGGTGATATAAAAAATCTGTATCGACCACTTTAGATAGCGGGACGTGTGATCTTCTCCGGCGGTCCCCGACGTGATCGTCCGGGAACCGCCAGAAAGATCCTGCCCGGCAAGGAAGGGATGAGAGTGGAATGAGTGCGGAGCTGGAGCGCCTGAGCGCCCTGGCCGGCGCCATCGAGGCCGCGGGAGAGGAGCTCGCCGCCGCCTATCTGACCCTGCGGCAGGTGGCCGCGGCGATCCTGCGTTGCGGGGAAGCCACCGTGGCCGAAGTCAGCGACGCCTCCGGGCTGGGCCGGAGCGAGCTGCTGGAGCTGGCCGCCCCTCCGCGCCCGCACCGGGGCGGTCCCGGAAGCGGGGCCCGCGCCGGCAGTCATCGGCACCAGGAGGCCAGCCGTCATCCCGGCATCCGGAGAACAGGCAGCGGATGCCGGCGCCCCTCCCTTGTTCTACACCGCCTTTTCTGCACCGCCGAGCCCCCGGAGGGACGCCGGCCCCCTTCCGCCCGAGGGTCGGAGGAAACGGCAGGAGCCGTGGTTCGCGCGCCGGTCCGGTTCCGGGGCCCATACAAAAAAACCCGGACAGCCCCCTTGCGGCGGTTTCATTCCGGTGCTATAAAAAATCTATACCAGCCAGCATAGGAAATAGGTGGCTGGGATGGAAGGATCGTACCGATCTGTAAGGAGTGAGGAGACCATGTTGATGCGTACCGACCCGTTCCGCGAGCTCGACAGGCTGGCCCGGCAGGTCCTGGGCACCGCGGCCCGGCCGGCGGCCATGCCGCTGGATGCCTGGCGGGAAGGCGGGGAATTCGTTGTCGCCCTGGATCTTCCCGGGGTCGAGGTCGACTCGGTGGACATCGACGTCGAACGCAATGTCCTGACCGTGAAGGCCGAACGGAAGGACCCGGCCGGGGAGAACACCGAGATGATCGCCGCCGAACGGCCCCGGGGTGTCTTCAGCCGCCAGCTCGTGCTCGGCGAGGCCCTGGATACCGATGCCGTGAAGGCCAGTTATGACGCCGGGGTGCTGACCTTGCGGATCCCGGTGGCCGAGAAGGCCAAACCGCGCCGGATCGAGATCGCGTCGGAGTCGACCCCGCGCCAGGCGATCAACGCCTAGGACCGGGGCCGGCACCGCTGGACCGGGAGCATTGGACCGGCCGCCGGCAGTGAAGGGCGATGCAGACCAGCCACGCCACCGCGCCAGTTGCGCACCGAAAAGGCGGCCCCCGACGATGCCTCCCGCACCGAGGGTCCCCGGCCCGCCCGGCCGGGGACCCTCCCGACACCCGGCGCCCGAACCTGGAAGGAGCCTGCCATGAGCGCCTGGCACCCCTACGATGACCTTCTGATGCCGGCGTTCCATGAACGTTTTGAACAGCGCTGGGGCAAAGGGACGGCCCCTTTCCTGGACCCCGGGGTCCAGATCCATCTCCAGCCCCTGCCCCGGGCCCAATGGATCAACCCGGACACCGGCGCGGCCGTCGCCGTGGTGCCCATCTGGGCCACGGACCCCCGGCACCGCTCCTTCGGTGTCTTCTACCTGCCCCCGTCCGGGGACATCTGGGTCCTGCACCCCGGGCACACCGCCTACCTCGAACCCGGCAAGAACGGCACCGAAGAACAGATCACCCTCCGCAACGACGCCTTCCGGAAAGCCGTCAACCACGCCAAGGAATTCATCTACGGCACCCAGCTATGAACCGGACAACCATCCGCCCGGACGCTCCGGTGAAATTCCGGACAGCGGGGCTGCACGTTCCGCTGCGGCCGCCTGTCCTTCCCCCGGGACTGCCAAGAGGAAATTGGAAAGGAGACCGACATGTCCATCCTGTACATGGACAAGGGCTTCGGGCCGCACGTGGACCGCGGCTTCGAGTCCGCATCAACGCGTCTGGAACGCAGCGGCCTGGCACCGGAACCGGCAGGCGAGACCGAGCGGCACTCCCGCGAACTGGTCCGGCACATCCTCACCCTCGAGCCGGAACGGGTCCCCGCAGTCACGGCCGAACTGTTCGCCGAAGCCATAGCCATCGCAGACACCGTCCGCGAAGCCCAGGGCCGCGGACCCGTCACCTCGTACCGGGCCCGGGACTTCTGGGAAATCCTCAAGGAACTCATCGACAGCGTCCTGGACCAATAGCCCAACATCTGCCTGCCTGCAGAGGAGCCGGCGACGGGGCCTCGCAGCTCCCGTCGCGCCCGGGGCTGCCGTGGCCTCACGTGCCGGGGTCTTCGGCGGCGTCCGGGTACTCGTCCTCGGCGCCTGGGGAAAGCTCCGTGGCCTGGTCGATGAGGTCCGCTTCGGCGGCCTCCGCTTCCGTGACCGCGATCCGGTCGTAGCCGGCGCCGCCGGGCTGGACCTCCGTGCGCTGTTCAATGACGTCCGGCTCCGGGACATCCCCGGGCAAACCGTCCATCTCCGTCAATTCCCCCGAGCCCTCGGGCAGGACCGGTGTGCGCTGCTCGAGAGCATCGGCTTCGGGTACTTCGGGACCGATTTCCTCCGGCTGAACATTCATTTCCACGTCAACCTCCTGTGACCGGAATAGGGACGAAAGGACCGCAGGGCCTCTCTCCCGGACACTCACGCGCCCGGGACCGCCCCTGCCGGGAACCACCGCCACCGTTGGGTCCGGACCAGGACCGGATCCGCCGGCCGAGGTTTCCGCTGTCCAGTAACCGTTATCCGATGTTTTCCGCTGTCCGGCAACCGCTATCCGGCGTTTACCCTATTGAGCGGTGCCCTTATTCAGGTTTTCAGCACCTCAGTGCGAGGGGCTGACCGTGTGATGCCGGTGTTCCTCGGTGCTGGGTTTGATCGCGGTCGCGGTGACGACGAGCGCCACCAGACCGGTGATCCAGGACGTCCAGGCGACGCCTGTCTGCATGGTGTAGGAACCGAACCACGGTGAAAGGAACAGCAGGGCGCCGAAGGCCGCCTGGATCCATTCCATGGCCGGGGTTCCGGGCATGGCCAGATTGATGACGCCGCTGACGACCAGCAAAGCGCCGAACACGACCATCAAGGCAGCCGACGAACCGGCCGCCGTGGTCCAGATGACCGATAGCACAGCGTAGAGCCCGGCGGCGACCGTGACCCAATCCTGCCATCGCGTCCATTTCTTCATTGAAACCACCTCTGTGATGCGGACTGCACCCCGGCGTTCCTCTGACGTCACGCCGGAGGATTCTTATTGTATTTGACGCTGACTTCCCGTGAAAGTACCGCCGCCGGGGGCCGCGAAAACGGGCCGGGCGCCGTTCCCGGCGGCTGTCCGCTGTCCTCGCCGCACGGGTACTTTGTAACAAAAATCCGTGCGCTGCTGCTTCCCGGCAAGCGGCTCCCGGTCAGGCCGGCCGGTGCAAGGAAACGCGCCAATGCCCGGTGTCACCTGGTGCCGGGCATTGGCGCAGCTACCGCCGGGATCATCTTCCACGGAAAACGTTCCGGTGCAGATCGTAGGCCCCGGAACCGGCCCGCCGCCCGAGTACCGGCTACCTGTTTCAGGGGCCGCTACGAGAGTGAGACGTCCGAGGTGGTTTGGCGCCGGTCCCGGGAACCCGGCCGTCGTACCCGCCGGCCATGCGCCGGAAGGAATGGGGACGGCACACCATGGAAACGCCAAACGTGTGCACCGTGTCTTGGTGGCACTTGGCCGGACGCCTCAGGGCTGCAGCTGGCGGGGACGGCCGGCGGCTGCGCGGCGGAGGGCCCCGGCCGGTTCCAGCGGGGCCGTGCGCTGCGGGGCATGGATCCTGCCGCCCAGGTGGGGGACCCTCTGCGGGGCGGCTGCGGGAGCGGGCCCGGTCATGCTGAGCTCGTGGTCTGTGCGCCCGGTGTCCCCGGCGGCCGCCGGGCGGAGGGGAACTCCCGGACACTGGTCGGTGATCAGCCCCATGCCCGCGTACTCACGCACGGCTTCGATGCCGGCTACCGCTGACCGCTTGTCCGGGAAATCCCGGGAAAGGGCCATCACGGCCCCGTCGGGGGCTGCGATCCTGAACCTGAAGCAGCCGCGCTCATCTTCGAAGAGTTCGAACGAACCGGTCATGGAAGTCCTCCTTCACGCCCGGCCGCCAGCCGGACGCTCGACGTATCCCCGGGGCCCGCACGCGGCGCTGCGTACGGGCCCCTGGGCGGGGAATGAATCTGTGTTCCAAGGAAAATGTGAGTCACCCCACATGAGGTCAGGGGTCAACCCTACCGGCGGGGACCCGCGGTGGCCAGCGCCCGGAGCCTCTGCTCACCGATCGCTCCGGCACGCTCCCGTTGCCAGCCCCGCAAGAGCCGGTGTGGACGGCGCCCTCAGTGGCGTACGGTTGTTCTGGCGGCTTCGCATATCCCCCATTTGCGCAGCCGCCGGGAACCCCTGCGCTGGAGTCGCTCCCGACTCGCGCGGGGGTTCCTTATCGGGCACACTGTCTTTCCGCGTCATCGGGCCTCTGTCTTTGCGCGTCCGCCCGGCGTACCCTGATCACGTCCCCGGTACCGGCCTGGCCCGGGTCCTTTGCCTCCGGATTCAAACAGTTAGGCGTCATCAATGGAGATGAACATCAGGGACCACTGGGACAACCTCAGCCCCGGAACCCGGCAATGGCTCACCGAGAACCCCGGGTGCGTGGTGCTGCCCCGCACGATCACGGAGGTCATCCATCAGGAAACCGGAATCACCGCGGACTCGGACCAGCACGACCAAGCCAGCCTCTCCCCCGAGGACCTCGACTTCCTCCGGGCCCGGGCCGAAGGGTCTCCCGCCCAGCCTGGGCACCGGATCTTCGACGCAAAACAGCCCGGAGAAGGCTGACGCTTTGGCGTCAAGAACAAAGGATTCCCCCATGGATGCAGAACAACAGCCGGCCCCGGAGCCCGCGCCCGCACCCGGGGCGTCCCCGCCGGCAGGAGGACGCCGCCCGGTAGTCACCCGTGCGGGGATGGCATGGACGGCCACCGTTGCAGCCCTCGTGCTCCTGATCCTGCTCATCGCGTTCATCGTGCAGAACCAGGACGCCGCCAGGGTCAGGTTCTTCGGCCTGGACGGGACCATCTCCCTGGGCATTGCCCTGCTCATCGCCGCGGTCGGCGGCGGGGCCTTGGTCGCCGTAGCCGGTGCCGTGCGCATCATCCAGCTCAGATCCCGCAACCGCCGCACACCAACACCCCCGCCCTAAACCCCCACGCCGGCCGGGAACCCTCCCCGGCCAAACACGTGCAT
>NZ_JBYSXB010000056.1:0-25962 GCF_058781765.1 Arthrobacter sp. FW306-1B-G06A
CCCCGATCCCACCCGCCGCCGGTAACCGGCCGCACCCATCCCGGCATGTCCGACACCCGGATGTGCTGCAGCCAGGCTCCCCGCCGCATACACGGGCCCCCAACCCGTTCCGGAAAGGATGACCATGACCGCATTGAACAAATCCACACACGACATCCAGCACCGCACCGCCGCCTGGATCAAACACGCCATCGAGGATCCCTCGCCCCAGACCGAAGCCGCGATCCGGTGGGCCCTGGCCAGGCTCGGGGAAGCCAACGTCCCCGACGTGGTCCACGCCGTGGTCCTGACCCTTACCGGGAAGAAAAAGGCCGCCAAACAGGCCCGGAAATCAGCCGAAGCAACCCTCCGCCGGGCGGAACGGAAACTCAGGCCCACAGGCCACGGCAAGGCATGGCTGGCCGCCGGCATCCTCGCCGCGGCCGCCGCGGCAGCAGCACTGGCATGGCAGCGCCGGCAGAACCGGGCCGCCACTGAACCCAAGACCGGACCGGCAGCGGACACGGCTGAATAAACCCCGGGACGCCTATGCCTCCCCACGGCCGGCGCCCTGACGGACGGTGACCCGCGCCCGCTGGAGCCCGTCCGGCAGGCCATCCGGTTTCGGAAGCTCTCAAGACGCGTCTGGGTCTCTGAATCCCCCAACAGGCTTGGCCAGTGCATGAAGCACCGCGGAACGCGTGCGGACCGCATCGGGCCAGGACCGGCACGATCGGGCTGGTGCGCCCGAGGCTCTTTGGAGAGATAATTTCCGTGCAGCCGGTTGCCTGGAGCCACAAAACGGGGCGCCGGGCCGGCAACGGGCAGGGGCCAAGAGCAGCCGAGGGAAGGGAACAAGGATGTTCGGCTTCAGGTTCAGGAACGGCCAAGCGGCCGCGCTTCTCGCCGCAGCGGTGCTGCTCACGGTTCCGGGGTGCACCGGACCCGGCGCCGGGCAAGCCCCGGCCACCTCAGGTCCGGCTTCCGGTGGCGGGTCCTCCGCCGGAACTGCTTCGCCTGGCCCGCCGGGCGTGCTCCCGGTGCCGGCGGCGAACCTGTCTATACCGCAGGTGGTGAAGGAAGTCGAGCCTTCGGTGGTGACGATCACCACGCAGGCAGGGATCGGCAGCGGCGTGATCTACCGCGGGGACGGCAGCATCGTGACCGACGCGCACGTGGTTGAAGACCAGCAAAGGCAGCCCTTCAAGAGCGTCCGGGTCCAACTGGCCGACGGCACCCAGACCAATGCGTCGGTCATTGCCGTCGATGACCCCACGGACGTGGCGGTCATCAAGGCGGACCGTTCAGGTCTTCCCGCGGCACGGTTCTCCACGGCCACTCCCGAGGTCGGGGCCTGACCGTCGTGATCGGCACCCCGCTGGGCCTGGAAGAAACCGTCACCTCAGGGATCGTTTCCGGGCTCCACCGCAACATGCCCCCGTCCCGGGAACAGCCGCAAGGAGCCCTGGACCTGATCCAGACCGATGCCCCCATCTCGCCCGGAAATTCCGGCGGCGCCGTCGCCGACGCAACAGGAGCGGTCATCGGGCTCTCCGAGGCATACCTGCCGCCGAGCTCCGGAGCCGTGGCCATCGGATTCGTCACGCCCTCGGCCACGGTGACGAACGTCGCGGACCAGCTGCTGAAGAACGGGAAAGCCTCCCACGCCGTCCTCGGGCTGGTCCCTGCCGATCTAAGCCCGGAAATCGTGAAGCGGTTCAACCTGGCAACCACAACGGGCGCACTCGTCATCCAGGTTTCCCCCGCAGGCCCGGCGGACAAGGCCGGCATCCGGGCAGGAGACATCATCACCTCCGTCGCCGGGCAGAAAATCACCCAGGTCACCGACCTTCTCGCCGCCCTGCGCAAGGCCCAACCCGGCCAACAAGTCGACCTCACCGCCCGGCGGGGAACCGATACCAAGACCTTCACCGCCACCCTGGCAAACACCTCAGGCACCGGCTGACCCCGAATACTCCCGGACCGCCGGGGACCTCATTACCCGCTCCCGGCCCGCCCGGGCTTCGAACACGTATCGCGTGCAAAAACCGGCAACAAGAACCGACAGGAAGAAGGAGTGGTTCACATGGTAAGGATCGCCGTCGTGGTCGGCAGCACCCGGCCCGGGCGCCGGAGCAGGCAGGTAGCGGACTGGGTCCTGGCCCGGGCAGCCGCGCACGGAGGCGCCGACTTCGAGATCCTGGACCTGGCCGACTACAAGCTGCCGCTGCTGGACGAGCCCGTACCCCCATCGCTCGGGGACTACAAGCACGAGCACACCAAGGCCTGGGCCCGGACCATTTCGGGGTTCGACGGGTTCATCTTCGTCACCGCCGAGTACAACCACTCCGTTCCCGGGGTTCTGAAGAACGCCCTGGACTTCCTCTACGCGGAATGGAACAACAAAGCCGCCGGCTTCGTCTCCTACGGAGGCGCCGGCGGGGTCCGCGCCGTCGAAAACCTCCGCCTCATCGCCGGTGAACTCCAGATCGCCGACGTCAGGGCCCAGGTCGCCTTGCCCTTCGCCACCGAGTTCGAAAACTTCACCACCTTCACCCCCAGCGAAACCGCCGAAGAGGCCCTGAACCCCCTCCTGGACCAGCTGATCTCCTGGACCACAGCACTGAAAACCCTCCGCACCTGACCGCACGACGGCCCGACGCTGCCCCTGAGCGCCTGAACCGGCCGGGAAGCCAGCGCTCCCTTGAAGTGGTCGCCAACGGAACGTCCTGGACCCGGTGACGGGTCAACCGGGAAGCCAGGACCCGCCGGATGAGGAGCCGGGTTTTCCGCGGCCCCGGAGTCTCCGGAACAACACCAGAAACGGCAGCGCCAGCAGCTCCAGCAAGCCCGCCGCAAGAAGCAGCACACCGAAAAGAACCAGGAAAGGCAAGTACAACAGGATCACCGTGACCGCCGCTGCCACATAGCCGCCGGCGAAGCCGGCGATCCACTGCGCATCCATCATGACTCCCATCAACCGGCCGCCGCCCGGGACCGCCGATAGAACGGTCATAGCAGCACCTGGACGCGTTGACAACGGGCCCGCCGGCCCGGCCGGGTGCCGGATCAGCAGCGTTCCCCGGGCCCGCGGGCTGTCCATCTGCCAAGTACTTCCTGCGTTCAGTGGATAAGGCCGGAGACAAGGTTGATGGTCGTGGCCAACACTATGGCCCCCAGCAGATAGGACAGGAGCGCCTGGCGCAGCACGGTGGTGCGGATGGCGTCGGTCTTCAGGTCGGTATCGGAAACCTGGAAGGTCATCCCGACGGTGAAGGACAAATAGGCGAAGTCCAGGAAACGGGGCATTGCGTCCTCGTTGAAGTCCACACCGGCCCTGTCCCGGTAATAGATCGACGCGTAGCGAAGGGCAAAAAGCGTATGGACCAGAAACCAGGACAAGGCAACGCTGCCCAGGGCCATGGAAATGATAGCCGCCTTCGCACCCCCTTGGGCATTGGAAGCCTCCAGCAGGATCAGCGCCACCCCGGCGAAACTCGCCACCGTGGCAGCCAGCACCAAGACGTCCGAGACGCCCCGGCCAGGATCCTCGCGCCGTGCATGGGCCGCCGTGGCTTCGGCAGGCAGCCGCCCGACAACCGCCCAGACCCAGACAAGATACGTCAGGGACGCCACAGCCCAGCCCAGCGCCGGTGCGTACGCCCAGGAATTCAATATTCCAACAGCCAGGGCGGTCCCCAAGCCCAAAACGGCCATTACCAGGACCCGAAGCCGCGAATGATGCGCCACAGAATTGAAACCCTTATCCGGGGCACCCGGCACGCCAGTAAAACTCATGGACCGATGATCCCATGCAGTCCGCCGGTCCCGCCCTTGACCAGGTGCCGGCGAGTCGACCCTGCCCCAGCCGGCCAGCGCGTACAGGGAATCGTGCATATTCAATGGCTTCGGGGTTTGAGTTAGTAACGGCGTGAAATTGAACGCCAAGCCTTGAGTGTCAGCTTGGGTCACACCCCAGACTGACGTCAGGCATGATCTCAGGCCACATGTCAGAATGAAGTCTGTATTTCTATTTATTGACATGCGTTGGCGGGGGTCTTAGATTTCATCCTGACAGTTTCGATCGGGAGGTAGCGTGAACGGCCAGCGTCTGGGATACGTCAGGGTCAGCAGCCTGGATCAGAGCACCCTGTGTCAACTCGAGGACATCGAGCTGGGCCGGGTGTTCACCGACAAGGCATCGGGCAAGGATACGAAACGGCCCCAGCTGGAAGAACTCCTGAAGTTCGCCCGCGACGGGGACACCGTGATCGTGCACAGCATGGACCGGCTGGCACGCAACCTCGATGACCTGCGATCCGTGGTGCAGAAACTGACCGGCCGGGGCGTACGCGTCGAGTTCGTCAAGGAAAACCTCACCTTCACCGGGGACGACTCACCCCTGGCAAACCTCATGCTCTCCGTCATGGGCGCCTTCGCGGAATTCGAGCGTGCCCTCATCGGTGAACGCCAAAGAGAGGGGATAACCCTGGCCAAACGACGCGGAGCCTACCGGGGACGGAAGAAAGTCCTATCCACCGAACGGGCGGCAGACCTGGCCCGGCGCGCCGCGGCGGGGGAGCCAAAAGCGGTCCTTGCCCGCGAGTACGGCATCAGCCGCCAAACCGTCTACGAATACATCCGTAAGGCCGACCCTAAGAACTAGACAAAATTTGGCGGCACGAGTACGGCGACGCCTGTAGGTTCTGGCACCTTATGACAGCTTCAGGAGTACTGGGCCATAAAGGGCTCCCGCGTGCGCTTCCCGGCTGGTAGAACGGGACCATGGACGAGCTGATCGACAACCTGAACACAGTCCGCCACGGAAGGAGAAGGAACTACTGATGGCAGACCGAGAGACGGCTGACTCGCGCGCCCGACGGGGAGAATCTCCGGAGAACGACCATCTGCCCGGCCTCGGACTTTCCAGGGCCCAGCGCACCCAAGTGAACGAGTTCAACGACCCTTCACATGAAGTCCGCCGGCTTTTCAGCGAAACATTCGGAACATTCCTGCTTGTGCTAGCTGCAGCGGGGGCAGACATCATCGATTCAGTCACCGGCGGAGCCGTAGGCCGGGTCGCCGCCGTCACCGCTCCGGGGCTGACCGTGACCGCAATCATCCTGTTCATGGGCACGAACTCTGGAGCCCACCTCAATCCAGTGGTCACACTGGCCTTCGCTTTGCGCCGGGACTTCCCTTGGAGGCGGGTTCCGGGGTACATCCTGGCACAGCTGGCCGGCGCAACTACCGCCGCAGTGGCTCTCCGCCTGACTTTCGGTCTGCAGGACCGCTTGGGTGGAACCCATCCTGCCCATGGGTTCACCCCGGCCCAAGCCCTCATCATCGAAGTACTGTTGACGCTTGGGCTCGTGAGCACAATCCTGGGTGCCGCATCCGGGGCGCAAAGCATCGGGCCGCTTTCAGCCCTCGCCGCCGGCGCCTATATTGTGCTCGCCGGCTTATGGGCAGGGCCTGTCAGCGGCTCCTCTATGAACCCCGCCAGGTCTGCCGGGCCAGCCTTCGCATCTGGCGATTACGAATCCTTGTGGATCTACATCCTCGGCCCTGCTGTCGGCATGCTCCTCGCCGTCGGGGCCGCCTATATTCTCCGTGGCCCCGGGGGCGGCCCAACGGCCGCCAAAGCAGCCCAAGGCACAAGCAATCCCGCCGCCGAACGCTGAACGGCCCACAGCCATTAGCGTGACCGTTGAGAACCAACCGTCGTCAACGGGCTCGCCGAACGACACACGCCAACACCCTCCGAGCCCGCAGGTTGCCTCCATGCAACCTGCATGGGTCGGGCCGGACGGGTAAGTGAACGCCACCCCGCGCTGATCTCGCCGGTGGACCGTCCAGAATCCCGCTAACTTGCTGCGTCCCCTTGCAGGCTGCCCTCAACGAGTTCCTCTAAGCGTTCCAGATCCTCCTGGATCGGGTAAGCGTCCAGACCCGATGCCCTCCCCGGCATACCCCCCGATAAGCCGTCTCCCAACTCAGACGCAAGAGTATCTTTGTTTCCGTTGGCCCCATCGGCTCGAGAAGTACCGTTCCTCCCGTGAGGGGTGGCGAACACTCTGCCAGGCAATTTGTTCGTCCGGTTCCCGGGCGACGATCCACGCATCGTACTCGCGGGACACTGCGCCAACAACCGCTTCGAACCGGACCTGGACCTCATTGATCCATGTCGCGGACTCGACTCCGCTAATAAACAACGGGAACTCCTCAACCGCATCCACTGTTCATAGGCCAGCCGGACTGGAACGTTGACGTTAACGGACCGATGCAGGTCATTCATGACGCATACTCCTGTCACGTATCCGAGTGGCCATGGCGGCTGGAAAAACGGTCGCCGGCAGCATACTTATCTTCCCATTCGAGCGCGCACATCCTTGTACGCGAAGACCCCATGTTGGATCGCGGCCAAGTTCGCTCCATAGGGGCTCCCGACGAAGATAAGTATGCTGAAGAACTTGCACACACCGGCTGCCGGTTTTACGTTCTTAAGACGACCAGGCCTTCGACCACCGGGCCGGTCCAGAACACCCAAATACCAATGCGTCAAGTTCGAGGAGTTTCCCGTTATCCGTGAGAGAAGGCCCAGGACGGCAACGCCGTCGCGGGCCACTCGACGATATGGAACCACTAATGGCAGACAACACGTCCGCCGATTGAAGCATCCAGGGCTGATGGAGGAATAGTAATGACAGAGAGCAATTTCCCTCAGGATGAGAGGAAGGCTAACGATTCGCCGTTTGGCGAGGCCGAATCAATCCCGAATTATTTGGACTCCACCGATTTAGACGAGGACATTGCGGCGGCCCTCGAAAACCAGATAGTCGGCCGCCCGGAGACTCCCGAGGCTGCGGGAGATCCCCGGACCTTGTACCCGGGAGGCTCGTTCGAAGCTCAGCCGCAGGACTACCCTGGCTGGACCGACGCGATGCGTCCCCGCCCGGATCACGGCGAAAGCACTTACATCGGCCACCACCGCATGGAGGGTTTCAGGACCCTGATCACCGGCGCTGATTCCGGCATCGGAAGGGCTGCCGCGATTGCCTTCGCCCGTGAAGGAGCCGACGTTGCCTTCACGTACCTGCCTGAAGAAGAACAAGACGCGGTGCACACAGTCCAGTTGATCGAAGATGCCGGTCGGAGCGCCTTGGCGCTGCCCGGTGACCTCTGCGACGAGGCTTTCTGCCAGGATGTCGTCTCCCAAACTGTTGCGGAGTTCGGTGGGCTGAACGTTCTCGTGAACAATGCCGGCTATCAAATGACCACGAGCGAAGGAATCGAAGACCTCACGAGCGAGCAGTTCGACCGGACCTTCAAATCCAACGTCTATGCCCTTTTCTGGCTGACCAAAGCCGCGCTGCCCCATCTGCAGCCAGGCTCCGCGATCATCAACGTGTCGTCCATCCAGGGCTACCACCCGAGCCCGAGCCTTATCGACTACGCCGCCACCAAGGCGGCCATCATCAACATGACTTTCTCACTTGCGGAGTCACTGGGGCCACGCGGAATCCGCGTCAACGCCGTGGCACCCGGACCGATCTGGACGCCTCTTCAGCCCCCGACCCAGCCGAGCGAAAAAATTGTGCATTTCGGCGAGGACACACCTCTCGGGCGGGCCGGTCAACCAGCTGAACTGGCGTCAAGCTTCGTGTTACTGGCCACCGCGGAAGCCAGTTACATGTCAGGATCAGTCATCGGAGTCACCGGAGGAAGGCATCTAGCCTAGAACAGATGCTCGTGAACTGCCGGGGGCAGGCCGGGCTCCGGAAAAGAACCCGGAAGTAACGATTGGAAGCTGGCCAGCCGCCATGGAATTCAAACGGCGCGACCCGGAGCCCGTGCGCATTATGAGCTTCCGGTGACGGAGGTCCAGATGCCGACGGCTCCGGCGACAACCATGATGGCGGTGGTGGCCCAACCGAGCGTGCCGGCGAGTTTGCCGTTGCGGTACTCGCCCATGATCTCTTTGTCCCTGGCGATGAGCATAGTGACGATGAGGAACGGGGCGGCGGCGATACCGTTGATGATCGCGCTCAGGATCAGCAACCCGATGGGGTCGGTGGCGAAGAAGCTGATGATGACGCCCCCGATGGTCCCCACGCCGAGAAGTACGTAGAACGTGCGCGCCTTGCCGGGGCGGCGGTCGAATCCCCAATTCTTGTCGAGAAGCCCGGCCAGCCCGGCGGATCCGGCTGCGGCGAGGACGGGGACTGCCAGTATCCCCGAGCCGATGAACCCGACGGCGAAGAGAAACTTGGCGGCCGGTCCCGCGATGGGTTCCAGTGCTTTGGCCGCGTCCGCCGCAGTCTTGACGTCCGTCCCGTTTTTGCCAAGCGTCGCGGCGGTGGCCGCCATGATGGCGAACATGACCAAGACGGAGAAGAACATGCCGGTGAACACGTCGGCGCGGGCGTTGCGGAGCTTGTGCGCAGCCGGTGCGGGGGCTCTTTCCCCCAGGCTGACTTCTTGCGCGTTCCCATCGTCTTCCTCGCGGAGTTCCTCGATCCTGTGGGCGCTTTGCCAGAAAAACAAGTAGGGGGAGATGGTGGTGCCCAGGACGGCGACAATCAGTGCCAGGTAGTCCAGGCTTGGCCGGAACTGCAGGCCGAATAGCCCCTTCGCGACGTCGCCCCAGTCCACCTTGGCAACGAACAGGACCGCGACGTACGCCAGCAGTGCCATGCAGAGCCACTTGAAGGTTTTGGAGATGATGTCGAAGCCGCCGACCATCAAGGCAATGGCTATTCCGACGCCGGCGACAGCACTCCAGAGATGGCCGGGCCCGGCCCCGAGCAATTCCATCCCTTGCCCGATTGCCATCAAGTCCGCCGCAGCGTTCAGGGTGTTTGCAGCTAGCAGGGCGACGATCAGGATGCCGATCACCACGCGAGGTTTTCTGGAGAATTTGCGGCGGGCAAGCCTCCCCAGACTGTCCCCGGTGGCGAGGGCAGTGCGGTCGCAAATTTCCTGGACTGCCATCATCATCGGCAACGTCGCCGGCGCGGTCCAGAGCATGCCGTTGGAAAAGGTGGCGCCCGCCTGCGCGTAGGTCGCAATGCCTGACGGGTCATCATCGGCCGATCCGGTCACCAGGCCCGGCCCAAGCAGGCCGAGGAAGCGACGGAGAGGCGAGGGCCGGTCCGGCCTTGAAACGGGCGGATCCTGGCTGGGGGAATGATTTCCCCGGCCTCTGGAAACAGGTAGCCGCCGCTTTGGCTGAGAAGCATGGATGGATTCCATCGTTCCTCCCGCTCTTCACTGAACCACTATGATAAGCGTGCTTACTTTCCCCAGATTAGTAGGCCGGTTATTGGCCGATCAATAGGAGCGTGGTCCCTGCCCGTTGAAGCCGAACCGGGACTGTGACCCTCGCGGTCCGTTCGCTTCCATACGTGGTTATGCGTACGCGCTGGCGCTAGCGACCCTCAACCAGTAGCGTTGTGGCGCGCTTCAGGCGGCGCTTTCCCGACAACTGGCAAAGTTGCCGTGTCGAAGAATCGGTATTCACCCGCGGGAACGCGGATTGTTCCGGCGGCTTCGGCTTTCTCCCGGAGAAAATCGTGGTCTTCGCGGGAGAGTACAACCTGCCCTTGCGGGTCGCACGCAATATCCTCTTGCGCGTCCTTGCTGATCTTGGCCGACATGGCTGATCTTGGCCGACATGGCCGGGGGTAGGACCAGACATGCCGGATTTTCCAGAAGCCATGTTCGGGTCTCGGAATCGAGCCTGTCCCACTCGTCCTTGAGGCTCACGCTTGTTGGTACCGCCCTTCTGTCTGGCTTTTCCTGAAGGTTAATTCCGTCCAGATTACTCCTGACGTCAAACGGATGACAGGGCCTTTGGCCGCCCGGCGAAGGTACGCCGGACCCGCGAAACCAGTGTCGGCGGCAGCTGCCTGTGTAGCAAAACGGCACCTTACTGATCTTCGACCATGCATAGCCCGCGGCCGGCGCTCCCGCGGAAACTGATCCTGCGCCCACTGCACAGGTCGCCGGAAACAGTTTTATCCCGGACCCACTCCGGCCAAACAACGGGCAACAACTGATCCGCACGCCTTCGGTAGAAGAGTGCGTCGTCCACACCTTCACGGGCAGGACAACGGGCCAGGTGCTTGTTTTCTCCGCGTTCACGCGAGACCGAGTGGCGAACGCGTGACAGGCCGCTGCCCGTCTTCTGCGCCCGCTCGTAGCCGCTGGAGACTTCGCGGTGGTGGGTGACCGCGTGGATGCTGAAGTAGTGCCGCCCCTCGAGGCGGACTTGCAGGACAGCAGGGTCTAGACAATCCGTCGCGTAATCGCGGCTTCTTTTCGCTTTTCAGGTGTGCAGGGGTGGTACCGAGATTCGTTCGGAAGTACGTATCTTGGCTCCAGCCGCAATCACGGGACGAGGTCTGTCCTTGCGCGGAGTCAGACCTGAAGGCAGCCCGGGAATCAGACTCCTGCGCTCACAGATGTTGCGTGCGTCACAGTTCCTGCCTAAGCTTGCGTCGGCGGCCGCAGCGTCGCGGCCGCCCGTGAACGGCAGGAGCACCATGACAGACAAGCTCAACGTCCTGGTCCGTGTGGACATCGATTGCGCCCGCGCCAAGATCGCGGCCCAAGGCCGCGTGACGACGCAAAGCCTCCAGGCACTTTATGTTGTCTTGAAACGCGCTAACTCGCTGATGGAAGGCCTCGCTCTCGAAATCGACGTGACACGCGCCCGGGTCGAACCAGACGCTCTTAAACAGCTCCGCGCCTGCTCCCAGTCCCGTCACCTGCCCGCGCACATCGATCCGTTCCAGGCCGACTGCAAACTCACCATCCTGGCACCGGAGGATTCCCTCACGACCATGAGGAAGGCAAGGCTGGCGGCCTGACCTGTCCGTCTCCACGGCCCCTCACCGAAAGCACGCACGTGCGCGGGGCCTGAAGCCGCGACCATTCACCCTACAAAATTGGCCCTCGGGCGGCAGACTGTCAGCGATGACCGGCTCCCACATTTGGACCGGCCACCCGTTCTTAGGTTTAGCCGGCGAGCATTTCGCTCAGTTCGACCGCGTCGGTCACCATGACGGCGCCGCCTTCTTTCCGGAGCCGGCGGCATCTGGCCGAGTTGGCGCTGTGGACGCCCCCGGAACGGCGGCGACGTGCCGGGCGATGGTTCCGGCATGCTGCGCGGTGTTCAGTGCGCCGGAGCGCCAGAATGAGGAACTGCGGCCTCGACCCCGCCTATTGGAACATGACAGCATGGACAATAGCTCCAGCAGTGGCGGCAACCATGAAACAACGCCGCCCGACAGGGCTGGCGGCGACACACGAGGGATATCCATCATGGAAGATCCGCGGCTCATGGCACGAAATCTCATTGAACTGGACGAGGGTTACCTTCAGGACCATCGCAGATCCCGCGTCATGAATGGAAAATCCAGCAGAACCGTGAGGCTCTAGCAACGGAGATGCCGCGACCTGCGACGGCTTGCAGGTTCAGGAATCTAGGCTGTAGCGCGCAGCGCCAAACCTAACTCACCCGCGGCACCCACGCCTTGCTCATCGTCGCCAGCAAACACACTTCACGTTTCGATCCTCTCCAGGCAACAGCTGGCACCCTTCAGATGATCGACGATGCCTCAATAGCCAGCCCCCTAGACCCTTACACCTCTGGCACTCAAGGCTCGCCGTGAGCCACGCCTCCCGGCAGGTCATGTAGCGGTTGGGCTTTGTGTCGATGAATCGAGGTGAATGGGAAAATTTGCGAGGAATGCAGGGTTGGGATCGAGCCGTCACCAATCCCGCGCCGCCGCGGATGGACGCCCAGCCGTAGACCACCAACCGCACCCCAGCCATGACTATGTCGATAGCCAGGCTCTCCGCGCAGTCGGGCCTGAAGTACCTCTTCAAGACCACGATGATGGACGATCGGACGGTCGCCCCAGCAGATGCCACCACGTACTACTTGAAGGCCGGGACACCACAGGGGCGCTGGCTTGGCTCCGGCCTGGGCGGAATCAGCCGGGCCCGCGGCGACGCCGTCACCGAAACCGATGCTAAAGCCATCTTCGACCGCACCGTCCATCCGGACTCCGGCGCTCCCCTGGGCAGGCCGCACGGCCAACCAACCGTCGTCCAAAACACCCAAGGACAAACCGGTACGCGACGTGCCGTTGCCGGTTTCGACCTCACATTCAGCGTCCCGAAATCCGTGTCCGTGCTCTGGGCGCTGAGCCCACGGGCCCTCCAGGACCAGATCCTGGCAACCCATCACGACGCCGTCAACGCCACCCTGGAATGGTTGGAAGAATCGGTCATCCACACGAGGGCGGGGCGCAACGGCGTCGCCCGGATCGGCACCCAAGGCGTGATCGCCGCCGCGTTCGACCACTGGGAATCACGCGCCGGGGACCCGCAGCTGCACACGCACCTGGTCATCGCCAACCGCATCCAGCGCATCACCGACGGCGCCTGGGTCACCCTGGACTCCCGGACCCTCTACAAGGCAGCCGTCGCCGCCAGCGAACACTACAACGGCATCCTCTTCGACGCCCTCCGCCTCCAGCTCGGAACCGACACCGACATCCGCGAACCCGCAACAACCACCCACAACCCCGGCGCGCACCTCGCCGGCGTCGACGACGGCCTGATTCGCGAATTCTCCAAACGTTCCCGCCTCATCGAGGCGGAGACCGACCGCCTGGTGGCCGAATGGACCAAAGCCCACGGCACTCCTCCTACCGCGACCACCACCATCAAGCTCCGCCAGCAGGCAACCCTTTCCACTCGAAAGCCCAAGCCCGAGACGGTCACGCCGCTGCGTGAGCTCTCCGCACAATGGCAAGCACGGGCCCTCGCCAAAGGTTTCGAACCCAGCCTCGTGCTGGCCAACACTGTGCGACGCGCGCATGCCACCCCTTTCCGAGGCTGCGACTTCGAAGAGTCCTGGGTCGACGCCGTCGGATCACTGACCCGGGAACGTGTCGCGGCCAAGCGCTCCACATGGAACCGATGGAATCTGTTGGCCGAGGCGGAACGTGTGTGCGCTGCGATCCGCTGCCACACGCCGGAGGACCGCAACGCCCTGATCGACGCCGTCGCTACCGCCGCCGAGACCCAGTCGGTCCCTCTGAACGAATGCCGTTACAGCGTCCCAGCGGACGCGCATTCCGATCTCCGCCTCGGCCAGCAGAGCGTCTTCGACTTCCATGGCTCCCGCCTTTACACCGACATCACGACCCTCGCCAGCGAGGAGACCGTCATGGAAGCAAGGAACGACGACGGCGGCCCCGCCGTCCGGCCAATCGTCGCCATGGAGGCACTCGCCGGCTACAAACACCACGGCAGGTTCGGGCTGCATTTTGACCAGCGGGCCGCTGCTACCGAGGTACTGGTGAGCGGAAACCGGCTCGACGCCGTCGTCGGACCCGCCGGAACCGGCAAGACCACGACCCTGAGCGCAGTCAAGGCAGCCTGGGAGGCAGAATTCGGGCCCGGCAGCGTCGTCGGCTTGGCGCCCGCCGCGGCGAGCGCCGAGGTCCTGGGACGGGAACTGTCCATGGTCACGGAAAATGTCGCGAAGTGGCTCTACGAATCCGTTGGTGCGGGAGCCAACCATAGGGCTGAACGCTTCTTCGACGCCGAGGCGCGCCTTCGCCACTTGGCCGCTACAAATACCCGCCTCGCGCAGGAAGCTACCCGGTTGGCCGCCGAGCAGGACCGGTGGCGAATCCACCCGAATCAATTGGTCGTCGTCGACGAAGCCTCCATGGTCTCCACCCTTCAGCTCTCGGCGCTGGTGCACCAGGCCTGGGACGCAGGAGCGAAGGTCCTGCTGGTGGGCGACCCCAGACAGCTGGATGCCATCGACGCCGGTGGCGTCCTTGGTTGGCTCGACCGGCAGGGCAAAACCGCCCGACTGAGCACCATCTGGCGGTTCGAACAAGTCTGGGAACGTGATGCCTCCCTGAAGCTCCGCGCCGGGGACATCGCCGCCATCACCGACTACGACCAACACGAGCGGATCCGGCACGGCACGTACGTCGACATGGTCGACGAGGCCTACCTGAACTGGCAATCCGACGTCTGCGCCGGAAGGACGTCCATTCTCATCGCCGCGGACAACGACACTGTGAGCATGCTCAACGAACGCGCCCAGGCCGACCGTGTGATCCATGGACTAGTGGACGCGGAACAAACGGTCCTTCTGGGCGACGGACTGCATGCCGGCCAGGGTGACACGGTCATCGCGCGCCGCAACGACCGCACCGTTGCCGACAGTAACGGTGACTTCATCCGCAACGGCACCCTGCTCGACGTCCTGCGTGCCGGGAGGCTCGACGGGTCCCTTGTGGCGGTCCGCAGGGACACCGGCGCGACCGTCATCCTGGACCGCGACTATGTCGAGTCGGCAGTGGAGCTGGGATACGCGGCCACGGCCCATCGTTCCCAGGGAATCACAGTGGACACTGGACACACGGTCGTCACGCAAGGCCGGCTCACACGCGAGCTTCTCTACGTGAGCATGACGCGCGGCCGCGGCGGCAATTACGCGTACATCAGCGAGAACGATACCGGCGATCACGAGCTTCTTGATCCTTCCCAGCAAGAGTCTTGGCAGGAGATCCTCGCCGAATTGCTCGCGGCAGAAGGCGCCGAACGGACCGCCCACGAAGTCCGCGACGCCGAACAGTCGAGCGCCGACACTCTGGAACGGCTCAGCGCCGAATACGACTACCTCGCCCAGATCGCGTCCGCCGAGGACCTGATCACGTTCTTGAAGACGCAGGCCCCGGGAAGGGCGGAGGAACTGCAACAATCGCCGTCCTGGGGAGCGACTGTCGCAGCCTGGCGTCGATCCACACATGTCAGCCGGCCGAGTGCTCAATGGACTGTCGCCATAGCGTTGGAGACGAGCGCGTCCGCGGAAGACCCCACGGCGATCATCCACGCCCGGCTCAGCAGCTTCCTCAACGGAATGGCAGCAGGCTGGCCAGATACCTTGGCCGGGCCGATCGACACCGCTCGTCGTGATCTCGCAAGCATGATCAGCCAGGTACATATGCGAATACAACGCAGGACCGACAAAGTCACCCTCGAAGCACTCATGCATGACCCCGAATGGAAGCGAAACCTCCTGGAGGCTTTGCCGCCAAACATTGGCGCAGACGACAAAAGCAGCGTGATTGGCGGAGTCGCTGTCTATCGCGACAGATGGGGCATCAACGACTCGCCGCTCCCGCTGGGACCCGTCCCGGCGGAGTACGAATGGGAACGGAAATCGCAGACCGTGAGCGTTCAGCGACTCATCGACGGCGCCCGACGCACGGCAGCCACCAGTCCGCAGCCCGGCATGTGGATTGACGAGCCGCCCACGCGAGAGGCCAGCCTAATGAATGTCGGTTGGCAGCTTTAAACTGAGCTCGAGCAGGGCAATCGCGCGAGAAGGGAGCGCCAGCGATGTCTAGGCCACCTCTCCAAATCGGCACCTGGGGGAAGATCAGCCGAGATGAGGTATCGCCAGGGGTCTGGCGTGCGATGGCCAGATTCCGGGACTTCGACGGCGTCACCCGAAAAGTCGAGGCTCGGGCGGCAGCCACGTCGAAGAACGACAAAGGAGGAAAAGCCGAACGGCTGCTGATTGCTGCGCTCACTGACCGCGCCATGCCCGCAGGCGAAGACATCACGTCGGACACTCGGATCTCCAAGCTCGGTGTGATTTGGTGGGCGGAATTTGAGGACGCTGATCGCGCAATCAATACGCGCACTCGATACAGGGACATCCTGGACAACTACGTTTCTCCCGGAGTCGGGGGCTTGCGCATTCGCGAAGCAACCGTCTCCACTTTGGATCGCTTCCTCAAGACGATGCGCATCAAGCATGGAAATGGCACGGCGAAGCAGTGTAAAACGGTGCTCTCTGGAATGCTCGGCCTCGCAGCGCGCCACGGCGCCCTGGATGGCAATCCCTTGCGGGACGTGGCGACGATCCCGATAAATCACAAGGAAGTCCGGGCGCTAACCGTGACAGAGGTTGGGGCATTACGTGCAGGTCTCAGGCAATGGGAGGCCGACAAGAAGCAGGCGGGCCGATACCCGACCGTGGACATCCTCGACGTCATCGACATCATGCTCGCCACGGGCGCACGCATTGGCGAGGCCTTGGGCATACGGTGGAAGGACGTCGATCTAAAATCCGAGAAACCAACCGTCACGGTGAACGGAACGATTGTCTACGTGCCCAAGAAGGGGCTGACCATCCAGGACCACCCCAAGAGCGCCAATTCCCGGCAAAGGTACTTCCTACCGTCTTTCGCCGTGGAAATGCTCCTGAGACGGCAAATTGGACAGCTGGAGGCCAATCCGTGGGACGTCGTGTTCCCCTCTGCCGTCGGTTCGCTGCGCGATCCCAACAACTTCCGCAGGCAATGGCGTTCTGCGAGCTTGGATCTTGGATTCCAGTGGGTCACCCCGCACACCTTCAGAAAGACCGTTGGAACCCTGCTGGAAGCCTCGTCAGGCGTGGCTGTGGCTTCCGCCCAGCTTGGCCACTCGAGCGAAAACGTGACGAGGAAGCACTACATCCAGAAGACGCATGAGGCACCGGATAACACCTCGTTGCTGGAGGCGTTCGGTAACTAGCTCAAAACGTTTCCGGTGGGTTTCCGGTGGATCGCTACCTCAGAGAGCAAAAACGAGAGTGCCCCTTCCCAGCGTTTCCGCAGGTCAGGGGCACATTTCGGGTAGGGCTACTCGGACTTGAACCGAGGACCTTAGGATTATGAGTCCCGCGCTCTAACCAGCTGAGCTATAGCCCCGAGTCGGCGGGAGCGCCTTATCAGCGTCCCCGGCCAAAACACTCTAGCAAAACAATCCGGCTCCCGACGCCAAGCGGCACACTAGCCGGCTCCACGTGACTAGATCACCTTGTCTTCGTAGCCCGCCCCGCGGTAGAGGTCCTCGAACGTCTGCAGGGTGCCTTGGATGCTGTGCGGCTCCACCATGGCGCGGCTCGCCTTGCCCATGGCTTCGAGTTCGCCGGCCGGCAGACGGAAAAGCTCGGTGATCCGGGCTGCCAACTCGTTGCTGTCGCCTGGCGTGAACAGATGCCCGTTCTCGCCTTCGCGCACCAGGTGCGGCAGGGCCATGGCATTGGCGAGGAGAACCGGCGTCGACGCCGACATCGCCTCAAGCGTTACGAGGGACTGCAGTTCGGCGGTCCCGGGCATGCAGAACAGGTCAGCGCGAATGTAGGCCTTCCTCAGGTCCTCATCGCTCGCGAGTCCAAGGAACTTGACCCGCCCGCCCAGCCCCAGGCGCTTGGCCTGGGCCTCCAATGCGGCACGGACCTCGCCGCCGCCGACGATTTCAAGATGCACGTTGAGGTCGGCGGGGGTCTTGGCGACGGCGTCGATCAGGACGTCCACGTGCTTCTCTTCAGCAAGGCGGCCCACAAAAAGAACGGTGGGGTAGGCATGCGGCTCGATCTCTTCACCCGGCGCCAGTTCATAAGCCGCCGCGTCGATACCGTTGGACAGAGGAAGGACCTTGCGAAGGAAAGCGTGCTGGTGCATGGCCTTCGCGGCGAGCGGCGTGGGAGTGGTGACAACATCGGCCTGGCCCATGACCTTACCCATGTCCTTCCACGAGACCCGCCCGATGATGTCCTTGAACCACTGCGGGAACGGCAGGAACGGGTTGAGGTTTTCGGGCATGAAGTGGTTGGTGGCGATGATCCGGATACCGCGCTTCTTGGCCTCGTAGAGGACGTGTTCACCGATCATGTAGTGGCTTTGGATGTGAACGACGTCGGGCTGCACCCTGTCGAAGAGCAGTCGAATGTCGTTCTTGATTTCCCAGGGATAGCAGATGCGGAAGTACTCGTGGGTAAAGACTCCGTGGGACTTCAAGCGGTGGATGGTGCCTTCGTCCCCGAACTCGGTGAAGCTCTTGCCGTTGTCCGCCCGGCAGGCCAGGACGTGGACATCGTGTCCCCGCGCCTTCATGCCTTTGGCAAGCCGGTACCCGAACTGAGCAGCACCATTGACCTGCGGGCGGTACGTCTCCGCCGCGATCAGGATGGTGAGGGGTTTGTTGGTTTCGGGAACAGTCACGTGGAGAACTCCTGATGGTCACGGTGCGAACACAGCAAAACGTTTGGCCCTGCGGTGTCTTCGCCGGTTGCCTGCCGCGGATGTGCGGGGCACGGTTGTCGAACTCTGCCCTAGGCCTTCCGGCTTGCAGCCGCCTTCGCGTCACGCTTTCTCTTGGTGACCTCGGGATGGTGCCGGCTCAGGGCAATAACCCCAACGATAGCAAGGGAAGCGGCCACAGCCATGGCGATTGCCAGCACGGCGTGGACATCGGGACGAAGCTCACCCAAAATCGCGATGCCGATGGCAATTCCGACAATGGGGTCGATCACGGTCAACCCGGCGATGACCAGATCCGGCGGGCCGCCCGAATAGGCACTCTGCACGAACCACGAGCCGAGGCCGCCGGCAGCCGCAATGGCGACGACGGTGTACCACTGCACATTGAGCAGAAAGTGCCCGTTGGGGTCGAGCAAGTGCCGGCCGATGATGCGTGTGAGGACCGCGACGAAGCCAAACAACACTCCGGCACCCAGGATGTAGACAAAAGCGCTCATGCGGTGCCGGAACATGACCGCCAACGTTCCAAAAAGTCCGACGGCGAGTGCCAGCAGGAGGACGATGGTTATTTCGTCCTCTCCGCTGACATGGTGGTTCTCCTGGGTGGCGTTGACAGCCAGGAGAACGAACATCGCAGAGCCCGTCACGCAGGCAGAGATCGCCACCACGGTGCCGCGGTTGATACTGAGCCCCTGGTCCTTGGCGTTGACCACCGTGGTGATGACCAAGGCGATGGCGCCGATGGGCTGCACCACAGTCAAGGGTGCCGATACCAAGGCAATAGCGTTCATGCCCATGCCCAGGGCAAGCAAAAGCAGCCCGAACATCCATCGCGGATTTCGGAGAAGCCGCAGGAAACCGTGGGAACTCAGGGCGAGGCCACCGGTATCCGCCTTGACCGCGCTGCCCTGGCGCTGGGCACCAATGGCGAGGCAGAAGGCGCCAAGCACCGCAAGAAGGACTGCGAACCAGACCATCAGCTGCGACCGCCGTCGTTGGCTTTAAGCTCTTTGCCCTTGCGGAGGATTGCCCAGAAATAGTTGTAGGCCGCTACCCAGTGCCCTAGCAGACCCAAGCCCAGGCAGATCCAGGCGATCACGAAATAGACACCGGTGTAGGGAATCGCGAGCTTGGAGAGGACCAGGAGAGGGGTGCCCAGGAGCAGGAAGGCCGTCCGGATCTTGCCGATCCGGCTTACCGGGAGGTCGGGGTGGCTATGGAAGTAGAACAATGAGGCCGTGGCGAGGACGACGTCGGGCACCACCAGGGCGGCCAGGTACCACCAGTCCACTACCCCGGCGATGGCGAGCGTGACGGCGACGGTGATGAGTGCCAGGCGGTCCGCGACGGGATCGAGGATGCGGCCCAGCTTGGAGGTCTGGTTGAAACGCCGCGCGACGTAGCCATCCACCCAGTCAGTACCTCCCATGATGGCGAGGACCAGCACGGCGAAACCGTATTCCCTTTGCCACAGCACCAGCCACACGAACAACGGGACGCCCATGAAGCGGAGCACGGTCAGGAAATTGGGGACGGTGAAGATGAGATCGTGGTCGATCTGTGGCTGGCCCGGGCGTGCGCCTGCACCGATGAATTTCACCTGTCCCCCTTTCCGTAGTCCGCAGCTGACGCTGCTGCTTGCCGTCCCGATTACTTCTTGAACAGCTTCCGCAGTCCCACTGCGGCCACCGTGGCCGAAGCGGCAAAGAGAAGTAGCTCTTTCCAGCGCGCGGCGAGCCGCTCCGGCAGCCCGGCAGGAACCTTCTCACTGAAATCCGCGATTCTGTCGGCCGCGAACCGGCGTCCGTCGTCGAGCTTTTGCCCGGCGACGTCACGGAGGACCTTCCCCTGGGTCTTGACGTCGAGCTCGACGCCGAGCTGATCGCGAACGTCGGCGAGGTGTTCGCGGCGCTGCTCCAGACGGCGGAGCAGCTCAGCTTCGCTCGGGGCGGGGGGTTGCTCGGCCTTGTGTGCTTCTGCCTTGGCGGCCTTTTCTGCCTTGGCTTTCTCGGCTGCGGCTGCTTTCGCTGCCTCCGCTGCCTTGTAGGCTTCCGACGAGGGGTCGAGGACGCTCGCGTCGAAGGCCGTACCTTCCTTGACTATGCCGAGATCGTGCTTGATGCCGCGGATGGTTTTCTCAGGCACAAGCGGCATGGCCCCCTTGAACGCGCGGAAGGCAATGAGCGCCCCGATAAGAATGATCACAAGGAACGCCGCCGCAACCACGAGCGCGGCCAGCCACGGGGGCATGACCGTGGCCAAGCCCAAGATGGCCGCCACGACGAGGGCGATGACAAGCAAAGAAAGAAAGATCAGTGCAACGCCAACAAAAGCGCCGGCAATGCCCAGCTGCTTGCCTTTGCCTTTGAGTTCAAGCTTGGCGAGGCTGATTTCGTCGTTGAGCTGCCGCGGCGCGAGCCGTGCTGCAAGTTTCAGGGTGTTCGGCAACGCCGAAATGCCCGGGCGTTGGCCAACCCGGCCGCTGTGACGTCCACTCATAGGTTCCGCCTCACTGCTTCCATCTTGCTCCTACCCGGCTCCGGCACGGAGACGAATACAACCGCCCACGCGCACCTGTCCACAAAACTACCATTCAGCTTCAGCCTCAACTTCCGGGACGGCCCAGCGGCGCGCCCCTGCCATCGCTGATAAATATGATCTTTCGCACATAGGATTGATAACCGTGAACACTCCCCCTGTACCGGGCGATTCCCTCAGTCGACGCGAAAAACTCCTCTATATCCTGCTGCTTGGCGCATTGACCGCCTTGGGTCCATTTACGGTGGATCTCTATCTGCCCGCGTTTCCCGCGCTGGAGCATCATTTCGACGTGTCAGCCGCTGCGATCCAACTCACGCTGACGGGCACAACGGTGGGCTTCGCGATTGGCCAATTGGTGGTGGGGCCCTTCAGCGACAAGTTCGGGCGCCGCATGCCGTTGATCCTGGCAACGGCCTTGCACATCGGTTCTTCCCTCGGTGCTGCACTGTCCACTGACATCAGCACGCTTGCGCTGTTCCGCGTCCTGATGGGCGTCGGTGCAGCCGGTGGCGGCGTGGTTGCCATGGCCATGGTCCGGGACCTCTTCGCGGGCTACGCGATGGTGCGGATGTTCTCCCGCATGTCGCTGGTGAACGGCCTGGCGCCCATTCTGGCTCCGATCATCGGTTCACAGCTGCTCTTGGTGATGCCATGGCCCGGGATCTTCTACTTCCTGGCCAGTTACGGAATCCTGGTGATCATTGCCGCTGTGTTCCTCATCCGGGAAACGTATCCTGCCGAACTCCGCCGGCAGACGACGTCGACGGCGGGCCAACGCTACAAGGCTGTGTTCGCCGACCGGATTTTCGTCGGGATGCTGCTCGTGGGCGGGTTCAACTTCGGCGGACTGTTTGCTTACCTTTCCGCGTCCACGTTCCTGTTCCAACAGGTCTACAACTTTTCCCCGCAGGAATACGGCCTGCTGTTCGGCGTCAACTCCCTGGGCATCGTCGCCGGCGTCCAAATCAGCTCCAGGGTCATCAAACGGGTAGCGCCGCAATGGATCATGGCGTTTGCCACGGTCTGGATGCTGCTGATGGCGGTATTGATTGTGGTGTTCGATCTGCTCGGCTTCGGCCTCTGGGGCGTCATGGTCCCGTTGTGGTTCTACATCCTTGCCACCGGCTTCATGTTCCCCTGCGTCCAGGTGATTGCCTTGGCCAACCATGGCGCACAGGCAGGAACCGCGGCTTCCCTGCTGGGTGCCTCGAACTTCCTGATGGCCGGCATCATCCCGCCGGTGGTTGGCTGGCTGGGCGTCCGCTCCGCGGTTCCCATGGGGGCTGTCCAGGCCGTGTGCCTCGCCGGCGCCGTCGCGGCCCTGTGGCTCGTCGTGCGGCCCCGGTCCGTCCCCTCCATCCACTGATGGGTCCATCCACTGACGCGCCAGTCAACTGATTCGAGAAGCGCGGACGTCCCGATGCGGAAGTAGGCTCAAGGCATGACGCGCAAACCGCACCGCAACGGCAGGGGCCTTTTCCTCGGAGCGGTGCTTGGCGCCGTCGTCGGCTTCCTGCTGGGCCGCGGGGCCGGAAACCCTGTGTTCGGAGCCCTGCTGGGCGCCGTCGTCGGTTCCGCAATCCTCTACCGGATCAATCCGGGGCCATGGAAACGGGACTAAGGAGGCCTTCCCTTGCTTCGAGGCCTGTTCCCGGTCATGGCCCGGAGATAAAGTTGAGATGTGCCCCGTTGGCAGGAACTCCAGCCTATTCCAGCCCCATGGCAGCGCAAGGATGACGGCATCCTGCCGCTGTGGTGGGATCGTCTATGCACCGTGACAAGCCCGCAATCCGCGGCCCTTTATGCGGCTGGACTCTTCACGGAGGACCGCCGCAGGCCGATTGCGCAATGGTTCAATCCGACAAATGGCGCGGCCCTGCTCGTGGCACCGGAGACCTCCCCGGAATGGCCCGTCCAACGCTTCGGAATCTTCTACGCACCACCTGGAGGCGGATTCACGCGCGTCCACTCCGCCGCCCACGAATGGCATCCACGGGAGCCGAGGACGCCGCCAACCGAAGATGACGCCTTCCAGTCCGCCGTGGCCGAGGCAGCGAGATTCCTGCAAGTGGAAATGGACTTCGTGTGACGACGCGGCAATGAGATTCTGCACATTCGAATAATTACGCACATCAGACAAACCGAGGCAAAAAAGCAGGCCCCGCACCGATCTAAACCGGTGCGGGGCCTTTTGCGCTCCTCCGACTGGACTTGAACCAGTAACCCTTCGATTAACAGTCGAATGCTCTGCCAATTGAGCTACGGAGGAATGAAGCGGTTATGACTTTAGCAAAGGTTTTGCCCCAAGTGAAATCGAGCCCCGGGCACCTCGGGAAGGGGGCCTGAATACCCCTCCCGGGTATCACTAAGACGGCAGGGCCGGGGCCCTCACCGAGGATAAGATGGTCCGGCGTACCTGAGGCGCATCCGAGCACGCATGTGGAGCCCCCGCGACACCTACAAACAGAAGGAAGAATGCCTAAGAACTGGTCAGCCGAGGACAACGTGACGGAAGTTGCCGAGGACGTCTTCTTCATCGAGGGACCTGCCGTCAACTGGACCATCCTCAAACGGGGCAACGAATTCACCCTCATCGACACGGGCTATCCCGGGAACTGGCCATTGCTCCAATCGAGCGTGAATTTCCTTGGACTGGGTATTGAAAATGCTGCCGGAGTTCTCCTGACGCATGGTCACTCTGATCACATCGGCAATGCCGCGAGAATATCCGAAATGGGCATTCCGGTATTTGCGTCCAACGCGGAGTTGCCAAACATCCGCCGGGAGGTCCTTGAACAGGTCACCGTGAAGGACCTTGGTTTGCGGATCCTCCGCCCCAGGGTCGGCGCGTGGGCGGTCCATGCCATCCGCTCCGGGGGCTTGTCGGACGTCGCGGTCCCGGGCGTCGCTGCGATGACCCAGGACATCCTGGACGCGCTCCCGGGATCTCCCCGGATCATTGCCACGGGCGGGCACACCAGCGGCCATGTGTCCTTCTTCGTCCCTTCAGCTAAAGCCGTGGTCACCGGGGATGCTCTCGTCACGGGCCACGCTGTCAGTCCGGTCCGCGGACCGCAGCTGTTGCCCGCCGTCTTCCACCACCACCCGTCGGAGACCTTGGCCAGCGTTGAGCATCTCAGGCAGCTGGGGGCTGAGACCATCCTGCCGGGTCACGGGCCGCTGGTGAGCGTGCACGACGGGACAATCGAGCTCGTTTCTGACGGCAGGTACGCCCCTTTCGCTTGAGTCGACGGCCTCGTTTCGCTTGAGTCGACGGCCTCGGGGCCGGGTACGCGCATCGGAGCCTGAGTGGTAGGGCGGAAGACCGGGTCCAAAACGGGTACCACCCACTCTTAACCCGTGCCGTGCATAGCCACTAGGCTCCGGACCTGGGGATTCTGACCCGGTCTGTTCAGAAAAAGGGGAAGCCGATGCGGCTCCTGACCATACTGTTCCGGCGGCCCACGTGGTTCCGCTGGGCCACGGCCGTGTCCGTGCTGTTCTTGCTTGGCTACTCCGCTGTCTACTTGGCGCCTCCCGCACGTGCGGCACTTCCGAAAACAATCATCAGCCTGACGTTCGACGACGGCAATGCCGATCAACTCCCGGCCGAACAGTTGCTGAAGTCGCTCGGATTGCACGGCACCTTCTTCATTACGACCAGCTGGATCGATAATCCGTCATGGCTCACCCGTGCCAATCTGAACAGCATCGCCGCGGACGGGAACGAGATCGGCGGCCACACCATCACCCACCCGGACCTCACCACCTTGTCCACGTCGGCCGCCACCAACGAGGTGTGCGGCGGCCGGACCACGCTTGCCAGCTGGGGGTTCAACGCCACCGATTTCGCCTATCCTTTCGCCGCTGAAAACTCGTCCGTCGAGCAAATCGTGAAGAATTGCGGTTTTGCCAGTGCCCGCAATTTGGGTGACATCCGTTCGCCCGCGAGTTGCTCCGGCTGCCCCTTCGCGGAAACCATCCCCCCGGCCAATCCATACAACACAGCGGCACCTGATGAAGTGGACAGCACCTGGACGCTACAAAACCTCGAAGACCTCGTGACCAACGCGGAACCGGGAGGAGGCTGGGTCCAGCTGACCTTCCACCACATCGCGGTCGGAACTGATCCCACGTTGACCATCGACCCGAACCTCTTCAAGACCTTTGTCACATGGCTCGCAGCGAGAACAGCCAACGGGACCACGTCAGTTCAAACAGTTGCCCAGGCCTTGGGCAATGCACCCGTTGCCGCGACCGCGCCGGCCGCTCCCAGCGGCGTGACCGCGACAGCGGGCAACGCCTCGGCGTCCGTGTCCTGGACGGCGCCGGCCAACGGCGGCTCCCCCATCACTTCGTATGCGGTGACGCCTTCCACGGGTGGCACGGCTTTGGCTCCGGTGACGGTGACCGGGAATCCGCCCTCGACGACGGCGACCGTCACCGGACTCAGCAACGGTACGGCGTACACCTTCACCGTCACGGCAACGAACGCTGTCGGCACGTCCCCGGCCTCGGCCGCGTCGGCTCCCGTGACCCCGACGGCCCCGACCGCACCTGCCGCGCCGACCGGGGTGACCGCGACGGCGGGGAACGCGTCCGCGGTGGTGTCGTGGACGGCGCCGGGCAACGGCGGCTCCCCGATCACCTCCTATGCGGTGACGCCTTCCACGGGTGGCACGGCTTTGGCTCCGGTGACGGTCTCCGGAAGTCCGCCCGCGACGACGGCGACCGTCACCGGACTGAGCAACGGCACGGCGTATACGTTCACGGTGACGGCGACGAACGCCGTCGGCACCTCCGCGCCGTCGGCGGCCTCGGCTCCGGTGACCCCGACGGCTCCGGTTCCCGGGGTCACGAACGGCGGGTTCGAATCCGGGCTCACGTCCTGGACCACCGGCGGCGTCAGGGCACCCGTGGCCTCCACCACCGCGCACACCGGCACCGGCTCCGCGCTCCTGGGCCTGGCCTCCGGCACCGAACCGCTCGGCGACAGCACCCTGGCCCAGACCCTCACCATGCCCGCCACCGGGACCTCCACCCTGTCCTTCTGGTACCAGCCCCACACCGCCGACGACAGCTGCAACGGCACCGCCTGCCGCTACGACTGGATGGAAGCACAAGTCCGCACCACCGGCGGCACCACCCTGGCGAGCCTGTTCAAGCTCAGCAGCAACTCCGGCACCTGGACCCAGCTCAGCACGAACCTCTCCGCCTACAACGGCCAAACCGTCGTGCTCTGGTTCAACGTCCACCTCGACGGCTCCAGCCCGGCGGATGACACCTGGATGTACCTGGACGACGT
>NZ_JBYSXB010000057.1:0-25894 GCF_058781765.1 Arthrobacter sp. FW306-1B-G06A
GCCCTCCGCCGTCGAGCCCCCCATGCAAACGACGGCGGAGGGCCTTCCCATCGAAACCCCACCGCGAACAGGCAGCAGATCCCCTCAAAAAGCAACGCAGAGGGCATCTGCTGCCAGTTCGCGCTTAAGTTCAGGAAGCTGGAGCGGTGGGCGAGGGGGACATGAGCTGGGCCGGGGTCAATTTCGCCCAGGGGGAGTCCGGGGCGCCCTGGATTGCGGCTTCCGGGCTGTCTCCCTGGGTCCACCACTTGGCCTCGAACGCGGATCCTTCGAAGAGAATGCGGTCGCCCTTGTGATAGATCGTCTCCGGCGCCCATGCCGGGAAAGTTCCCGCAGGCACGGTTGTTTTGGGGCTTGGCCTGTCTCCGGGCAGCACCGGACCCACGAGTTTCCACGGGGTGGCACCGCCCTGCAGAACGGGGTTGTCCGGGACGTCGGCGCGGGTCCACCATTTTGCCTCGTAGACGCTGCCGTGCCACACCACCCTGTCCGCCGCGGTGTAGGCGGCGTAGCTGCTCCACACCGGATAAGGGCTGGTTGCGGGATCGTCGGTGGTGGGCGTGGCACTGATTGAGGCAGTTGCAGTAGGCGATGGAGCCACAGCCGGCGTAGGCAGCCCTACATCATTGGCAAGCGTGGCGGAAAACAGTTGGGAACCCTGGACCACCCCGCTGCATCCGTCCGAAACCTTGCTCACATCCGGGTAGTTGGGGCTACACGTCCGGTCCCTGTTCATGGACCACATCGACAACCTACCGAGGCCCTTGTCCTTGACGAAGCTGTTCATGGTGGCGGCATCGTCGAGCGTGAATATTTCGCCGGCAATGTCGTTCTGGCCCACCATGACGGTCAGGCCGAGCTTGCGCCAAAGGGTTTCGCTGCCAAAGTCGGTTCCAGCGTTGCGGTAGAGGGCGGCGAGCTGTCCGTGGGCGGCATCCGCGGCTGATTCCGCGGCCCGGGACATGCTCCAGGCCGCTGGCTTGCTGGCGCCGAAATCCATCGTCATGATGTTTACGCCTTCCAGTTCGACGCCGCCCGCGAGGGTATGCGCCACGATGACCTGGCCTTGGCTCGTGAGGCCGTCCGGGTCGGCCGCAAGGGTGAGCCAGACGGCGAGGGGCTTGCCGCTGGCTTTGCGTTCCTTCTGAAGGGCGGCGATGGCTTGCGCACGTCGGTCGGCAGCGGCTATGTCGCCCAAGGCGGCGCCTTCGACGTCGAGATCCACCGTCGCGACGTCGTAGCGATCCACGATCTGCCGGTATGCGTCGGTCAGGGACTTCGTGTCCTTGCAGGAAACTGCGAGTTCGCTGTTGTTCATCCCGCCGAAGGAAACCGCCGGGGCCCCTCCAAGCTGGCGGAGCCGGGCGATCCTCCGGTCCAGATCGAGGTCGGAGGCTGCCTGGTCGGGGCTGTACGCCGCGCCCCAGGACGGGGCGCAGCCCCGCTTCGGATCGGCGACGACGAAGGACAGCACCACGGCCTTCGCGCTGGGCACGGCTGGATCTTCGAACGCGAACCGCGGCGTCGCCGTCACGTCCACATAGCCGGAAAACACCGAAGGCATGGAGGCCGCGGCGCTGACGTCCTGGACGTTGCGGAGTCCGAGGTAGCCCGCCGTGACCGCCGCCACCACGATGACGCAAAGGATGCCCAAACGCAGGACGGACAGCCGGCGGCCGGGAAAGCGTTTCGACACAGAGATACCCCCAGAGCATTGGAATAGGACTTCGCGGATGTCCGGGAAAGAACTCACTCCGGTGGTGGCTGCGCAGCTTGGCGTAGCATTTCCACGAGTCTTATCCCAACTACGCGTCGTTCGCCTATCATAGGGGCGCACTGTAGTGCGGGCCGTCACATTACGCCTGCATTGTGCCGCGCGTCCGCTGGGGGCGCACGGACGGCGAATGGGGATTCATGTCGGACCAGATCGTGCTGCTACGCCCCGATGACCAGGGAACCGCGGACGGGCAGTCTTCAAAAGCCCGGAAGCGTCAGTGGGGCGCGGAGAAACGCTCTGAACCGCTCTCGATCGTCCACCCAGCACCGTCGCGCCGAAAAATAGTCCTCGGCCGCGTCGGCGTCCTCACCACTGTCCTCGCCTGGCTCGGCTATGTGATCACGACCGTGCTCAAGCAGCTCGTGGACAACCCCGGCGCCGGATTCCGCTTCGGCGCCGAAACCCTCTCCTACCTGGTGGTGGTGTCCTTCCTGACGTTCTCGGCACTGATGTACCTCACCGCCCGCCAAGGCGCCCTGACCCGCTTTCGGACCCACCGCCGGGTTCCCCGAGGGGAGCTCGACCGGCACTTCTTCGACTACTCCGAGGGCATCACCGTGCTGATTCCCTCCTATGCGGAGGAACCGGAAGTAGTCCGCGGCACCATGTGGTCCGCGGTCCTGCAGGAATTCCCGGACCTCAGCGTCGTGCTGCTCCTCGATGACCCACCCTTCCCTGCAGACCCTGACGTGCTCCGCCGCCTCGAAGCCACCCGCGCGCTCGCCGGCCAGATCACGGAAACCCTCAAGGAACCAGCGGCGAGGGTCAACGGCGCCTACGCGAGGTACCGCCGTCGTCGTCGTGATCAAGAAGCTGAACCGGACGCGGGCACCGAGGTTGAGCGGCTCATCGCCGAATACCAATACGCTGCCGAATGGCTCGAAGCTATGGCCGAGACCGAGTCCGTCGAGGACCACGTGGACGAGTTCTTCGTCGATCTGGTCCTCATGGGCCTGGCCCGGGAACTGCGCCTGGTCATCCTGGCCCTGACGGCCGCGAACGCGCAGCGGACCTCGCCCGGCCCGGAACGCATCGCTGAACTGTACGCGCGGCTGACCTGGATCTTCAACGCCCGGGTGTCCACGTTCGAGCGGAAGCGATTCGCGAGCCTCTCCCACGAGGCCAACAAGGCCATGAACCTGAACGCCTACCTCTCGCTCATGGGCGGGACGTGGCACCCGGAACAGGCGGCGGACGGCACCGTCTTGCGGCCCGCAGGAGTCGACGACGGCGATGTGCTGTCCGTCCCGGACACCACCTACGTCCTGACGCTGGACGCCGACTCGATGCTGCTGCGCGACTACTGCCTCCGCCTAGTTCATCTTCTCGAATCCTCGGGCAATGAAAAGGTAGCCGTCACCCAGACCCCGTATTCCTCCTTCCGCGGGGCACCGACCCGGATCGAGCGCATCGCCGGCGCCACCACGGACATCCAGCACATCCAGCACCAAGGCATGACCCAATACGGCGCCACGTTCTGGGTGGGAGCGAACGCCGTGATCCGCAAACGCGCACTGGAAGACATCGTCGAGATCTCGACGGTGGGTGGCTTTGAAGTCAGGACCTACATCCAGGACCGCACGGTCATCGAAGACACCGAGTCCAGCGTGGACCTTGGCAAGCACGGCTGGACCCTGGCCAACTACCCGGAGAGGCTCAGCTACAGCGCCACGCCGCCGGACTTCGGATCGCTCGTGGTGCAGCGACGGCGCTGGGCCAACGGCGGCCTGCTGATCCTTCCCAAACTCTGGGAACAGATCCGCAAGCGCCGTGGTCAGGCCCGGCCTGTCCTCTTCCGCGAGATCCTGTTGCGGGTCAACTACATGGCCTCCATCACCTGGGCCAGCTTCGGGCTGCTGTTCCTCCTCGCGTACCCCTACGACAGCCGCCTCCTCAGCCCCTTGGTCTTCCTTGCCGCGCTGCCCTATTTCCTGGCGATGGGCAGCGACCTGCGGGACTGCGGCCACCGGTTCAGCGACATCTTCCGGATCTACGGCTTCAACCTGGTGCTGCTGCCGGTCAATCTTGCCGGCGTCCTGAAGTCCCTCCAGCAGGCCCTCACAGGAGACAAGATCCCGTTCGTCCGCACCCCGAAGGTCAAGGACCGCACCGCGGCCCCGGCCCTCTACGTCCTGGCTCCGTACTTGATCGTCGCGTTCTCCTTGTTGACCGTCTGGCGCAACTGGCAACTTGGAAACTGGGGCAACGCCGCATTCGCCGCCTTCAACGCCATCATGGCCGCCGGCGCGATCCGGGCCTATATCGGACTGGCCAACTCCGGAGTGGACCTGTACCTTGGCGTGCTGAACTGGCTGTACGTCGAGCCCAAGAAGCCGAAGGCGCTGCCGCCGGCCATCATTCCCAAAACCCCGGAACAGGTCGACTGGGAGTCGCTGCTCTACCACGGCGACCGCCGCCTGAACCGGGACCTCCGCGGCAAGAACGACCGCCGGAAACGGGCCGGATCGGTGTAGGGCTACGCTGGCATAGGGCGTCGGCGTTCCGGCTCCGTAAAGGCATCCAGCTCCGCAAGGTCATTCGGAAGGGGCACAATGAATCCACTTGCAGTGGTATTGGGATCCACCGGCTATATCGGCGGACGGCTCGTTCCCCGCTTGCTCGACGCCGGTTACGACGTCCGCGTCCTGGTGCGCCATGCGAACAAGCTCAGGGACGTCCCCTGGGCGGACCGTGTGAACGTAATGATTGGCGACCTCGAGGATGTCGACTCCTTGCGGGAGGCTTTTACCGGGGCCGACGTCATTTACTACCTGGTGCACTCGATGGGTCCATCCGGCCAGCGGTCTTTTGAACAGACCGAACGGCTCTGCGCCGGCAACGTAGCACGTGCGGCAGCCGACGCTGGCGCCGGACGGATCATCTACCTGGGCGGACTGCACCCGGAAGGAACGCTCAGCCGGCACCTCCAATCCCGCAAGGAAGTGGGCGACATTTTCCTAGCGGAACCGCGCGTGCCCGCGATCGTCCTTCAGGCCGGCGTCGTGATCGGTTCCGGTTCGGCGTCGTTCGAAATGATCCGGCAACTGACCGAGGTGCTGCCCCTCATGGTGGCTCCGCGATGGGTGCGGAACAAAGTCCAGCCGATCGCGATCCGAGACGTGCTCTATTACCTGGTCGCGGCGGCCGGACTCCCGGCTTCGCTCAACCGCACCTTCGACCTGGGCGGCCCGGACGTCCTCCGGTACGACGAGATGATGAACGGTTATGCCGCGGAAGCGGGGCTGCGGCGTCGTCCGGTGATTGCACTGCCCGTCCTGACTCCATGGTTGGCATCCCAGTGGGTCAACCTCGTCACCCCCATTCCCCGGTCCTTGGCCGTGCCGCTGATCGGATCCCTGCAGCAGAACTGCGTGGTCGCGGAGCGGGACATCCACCAATACATCGATCCACCCGAAGCCGGGCTGCTTGGATACCGTGAATCGCTTCGCCTGGCATTGGCGCGGGAGGCCGCCGGGGAAGTGGAAACCAGCTGGCAGAACTCCTCCGTTCGCGGTGCTCCAAGTGATCCGCTTCCCAGCGACCCGCAATGGGCCGGCCACCTGGTGTACCAGGACAACCAGCAGCAGCTCACGACGGCGACGCCGCAACAATTGTGGCAAGTCATCGAAGGCATCGGCGGGGACAACGGCTGGTACTCGTTTCCCCTGGCCTGGTCCGTGCGCGGCTGGATGGACAAGATCGTGGGCGGAGTCGGGCTCCGCCGCGGCCGGCTCAGTCCGACCCGCCTGAATACGGGGGACGCGCTGGACTTCTGGCGCGTGGAGCAGATCGACCGCGGCTCGCTGTTGCGCCTCCGCGCGGAAATGAAGGTCCCCGGGCGGGCCTGGCTGGAAATGCGCGCCGAAGAAGCCGAAGGCGGGGCGCTCTACCAACAAAGGGCGATCTTCTTCCCCAAAGGCCTGGGCGGACGCTTGTACTGGCTTGCAGTGCTGCCCTTCCACGGCGTCATCTTCAAGGGAATGGCCAACCGAATTACGGCAGCGGCGGCGTCGATGGCGAACGACGATCCGGCCTTGCCTTAGCGGCCGGAACCGTTCGCTGCCGCGACGTACACCGTGACGCCCAATTCTTGGATGTTATCCCGGGTGTCCCGCTCCAGTTCATCGTCGGTGACGATGGCGTCCAGTTGCTCGATCGGCGCGACCCGGAACTTCGCAAAGGTTCCGAACTTGGTGCTGTCCGCCAGAAGGAAGCAGCGCGACGCTGCCTCAAGAGCGGCCAGTTTCATTTCCACCTTGTCCATGGACGGCGTAGTGACGCCGCGAGAGAGGCTCCATGCGCCGGTGCTCATGAAGAACAGATCGATGTTGATGTGCTTGATGGCGTCGGCTGCCATGCGGCCTGAGCTTGAAGCGCTGGAAGCATCCACCACACCGCCGGTATGGATGGTCTCAACGTTGGGGTATGCGAATAACGACGTGACCACGTAAAAATCGTTGGTGACCACGGTGATGTTCTTCCGGGCACCGAGATAGGGGACCACGGACTGGCAAGTTGTACCGGCGTCGAGGAACAAGACCATGTCATCCTCAACGAACTGGGACGCAAGCTCGGCGATTGCTTTTTTCCGAGGCAGCTCTAGCTGAGCCCGTGATTCCCGCTCCCGTGGAGGTTCCTGGCTGGTCCTCTCCGCCAAACGCACGCCTCCCTGAACCGACAACACATGACCGGCATCTTCGAGGGCCGTAATGTCGCGCCGGATGGTCATGTGGGAGACGTTCATGGATTCCGTGAGGCTGCGGATGCTCAGCACTCCCTCGCGGCGAAGCAAGCGAAGAATCTCCTGATGGCGCTGCTCCGGGATCAGGGGAGGTGATGTTGACGAACTCAAGGTTGCTCCTTCGCGGTGACAACCCCATCTTAACAAGTTTTCACACAGTGTTCCGATTTGTGTTTGCCGCCGGAGTCGGGAACCTTCTTGATCGCCGCAGCCTTGCCTTAAACGGCCTTGCCTTAAACATCGACAGATGTGAATATTTACGTGTGTCTATGTCCTTGCAGTTGACGCCCGTCGAGGCGGTGGCGTGTTGCTCGCCGCTGTCCCGGGAGCCCTTGTCTGAATCCGAAGCCGAAGGAATCGTTCCGCTGCTGAAAGCGCTGGCCGATCCGGTACGGCTGCGGCTGATGTCCCTCGTGGCGTCCCATGAGGGCGGCGAAGCCTGCGTGTGCGATCTGAACGACGCGTTTGAGCTGTCACAGCCGACCATCAGCCACCACCTGAAAGTCCTGCACGAAGCGGGTCTCCTGGAACGCGAAAAGCGGGGAGTCTGGGTCCACTACCGCGCCCGCACCGACGCGCTGTCCGGCCTGGCGGCCTTGATCGGGGGACAAAGCCAGTGAGCGTTCTGACACGGCGGGCCGTAGCGGAGTTCGTAGGAACTGCCTTCCTGGTCATGGCCGTGGTGGGGTCCGGCGTCATGGCCTCGCGACTGTCCCCGAACGACGTCGGACTGGAGCTCCTGCAGAACAGCGTCGCCACGGGCGCCGCGCTCGTGGCGTTGATCCTGGCGCTGCAGCCGGTCTCGGCATCCTTCAACCCGGTGGTCACTTTGGTGGAGCGCGCCCTGGGGATCCTGGATACGCCGATTGCGCTTGCACTGATCGCCGCACAGTTCGTAGGAGGCCTCGCCGGGACAGTGCTGGCCAACCTGATGTTCGGCCTCGACGCCGTGACGCTCTCCACGCACGAACGCGCCGGGGGAGGGCTGTGGCTCGGCGAAGTCATCGCGACCATAGGCCTGCTCTTGGTCATCTTCGGCACCATCCGCTCCGGACGCCCTGAGCGCGTGGCGTTTGCAGTCGGCGGCTACATCACGGCCGCCTACTGGTTCACCAGCTCCACCAGCTTCGCGAATCCCGCCGTGACCGTGGCCCGGACCATTACCGACACCTTCGCCGGCATAGCCCCGGCCTCCGCTCCGGCGTTCATCCTCGCGCAGTTGTTGGGCGGCGCCGCAGGGTTCTTCCTGATCCGTGCCCTGTACCCACGCGTTCCCGCGTTGCCTTCGTCTCTGTCAGCTCCCGCACCCGATCGAAAGGTCCTCTCATGAGCGCTGAAACCGTCAAGAAACCCTCCGTCCTCTTCGTGTGTGTGCATAACGCCGGCCGTTCCCAGATGGCCGCGGCCTTCCTCACCACCCTTAGCGAGGGCCGGATCGAGGTCCGCTCGGCGGGTTCCCAGCCCGCAGACAAGGTCAACCCGGCCGCCGTCGAAGCAATGGCCGAACTTGGCATCGACATGTCCGCCGAAATCCCCAAGATCCTCACCACAGAGGCCGTCAAGGAATCCGACGTCGTCATCACCATGGGCTGCGGCGACGAATGCCCGTACTTCCCGGGCAAGCGCTACGAGGATTGGGTCCTCGAAGATCCGGCCGGCCAGGGGATTGAAGCCGTCCGGCCGATCCGCGACGAGATCAAGACCCGCATCGAGGGCTTGATCGCATCCCTTAGCCCTGCTGCGTAGCGCGGAACGCAGGGAGAACTGGACAAACCGAGGGCAGCATGGATTCAGTGAAGAACCTTCCCATTGCAGTGATCGGCGCCGGACCTATCGGCCTGGCCGCCGCTGCGCACCTCCTTGAACGTGGCTTGGAACCGGTGGTCTTCGAAGCAGGCCCGACGGCGGGGGACGCGATCGAACAATGGCGCCACATCCGCTTGTTCTCACCCTGGCGGTTCAACCTCGACGCCGCTTCCCTCCGCCTGCTCGATGCATCCGGGTGGGAGGCACCGCGCCCCACCGCACTCCCGTATGGCGGGGAGCTCATCGACAATTACCTTGCACCTTTGGCCGCCCTTCCTGCCATCGGCTCCCGCCTCCAGACGGGTGCCCGAGTTGTGGCGGTCACCCGTGCAGGCCTGGACAAGACCCACGTCAGGGACCGTGACACCACGCCGTTCGTTGTGCGGGTCGAGCACGAGGACGGCGAAATCCGCGACCACACCGCGGCAGCCGTCATTGACGCTTCAGGAACCTGGTCCACCCGCAATCCGCTCGGCACCTCCGGCCTGCCCGCCATCGGCGAGAACGCGGCTGCTGAGCGGATCTCCTCGCCCCTTCCTGACGTAATGGGCCGGGACCGCGCCGCCTTCGCCCGCCGCCGCGTCCTCGTGGTGGGGGCAGGGCACTCGGCCGCGAACACCCTGATCAACCTCGCGGACCTCGCCAAGGAAGAACCCGGAACCACGATCCTCTGGGCGGTCCGGGGCGCCTCCGCGGAGAAGGTCTATGGTGGCGGCGACGCTGACGGTCTTCCCGCCCGCGGGCAGCTCGGATCCCGGCTCCGCCGCTTGGTCGAGGCCGGCCCCATCGAACTGCACACCGGCTTCGGCATCCGCACCTTGAAATCCCTGGATACCCATGTGAGTGTCGAAGCCGCCGATGGCCGCACGCTCGACGCGGACGTCGTCGTGCCTTGCACCGGCTTCCGCCCCGACCTGGACATGCTCCGCGAACTCCGACTCAACCTTGACCCCGCCATTGAAGCACCTACAAGGCTCGGCCCGCTGATCGATCCTGAATTCCATTCTTGCGGCACGGTGCCTCCGCACGGCGCGAGGCTTCTGGCGCACCCCGAGAAGGACTTTTACATCGTGGGCATGAAGTCCTACGGCCGGGCCCCGACCTTCCTGCTGGCCACCGGTTACGAACAGGTCCGCTCCGTTGCTGCCGCCCTCGCCGGAGACCAGACAGCCGCTGACACCGTCCAGCTTGAACTGCCCGAAACCGGGGTGTGCTCCACGGATGCCGGTGCCAGCTGCGACGTCCCCGCCCAGGAGATTGCATCATCGGAGGACGCCGGCTGCTGCGCGGCTCCCGAGCTGGTCCTCGTCGGGTTCCCCACCGGGCTGACCCACGGACGCTCGGGCGCAGCCTGATGCAAGAATCGGCGATCTCAGATGCAAGAATCACAAGCATGATCGAGTCAATCAAGACCCCGAGCGTCCTGTTCGTCTGCAGCAGGAACGGCGGAAAGTCCCAGTTAGCCGCCGGGCTCATGCGTGACCTTGCCGGAGACGCTGTCGCGGTTCATTCCGCGGGCACCAACCCATGCGAGGCACTGAATCCCGAATCCGTGGAGTCCCTGAGCGAACTCGGCATCGACGTCACCGGCGAGCACCCCAAACCGGTCACGAACGAGGTGCTGGACGCCGCCGACGTCGTGGTTGTCCTGGGCACCGAAGCCAAACTCGAACGCCACGGCACGGCCCGCGTCCTGACCTGGGAAACCGACGAGCCCTCCGCTCGCGGAATAGAAGGCATGGACCGCATGCGCCTGGTCCGTGACGACATCAAGGACCGCGTCCACAAGCTCTACGCCGAACTCGTGGAAAACTAGGCCCCCGGCGTTTCTTCGGCCGCCGATTACGGGACAGGCTCCTCCGCCTCGCACACGGCCTCAACCGGTCAACTCCTTGATAGTCACAAGCGGGGCCCGAGGCGCTTTCCGTGAAATCCCGACTAAACCGGGTCCAAGCGAAGGCTCGGAGACAAGCCTTCGCCTTATGCTGGCTGAATGGCACGTACTGCAAGAGAACGCATTGATGGCGATCCCGTTTCCTCGGGCGTTTACGGTGCCCTCCTCGATCAGATTTCTGCGCTTGACGGGTGTGAGCTGCAGGAGAACGCCTCGTCGTTCCATGTCGCTCACGGGCGCGCGTTTCTGGGGATCCATCCCCGGCGAGGCGGGATTCTGGTCAACATTGTTTTGGACCGGCAACTCGAATCTGATCGTGTGCACCGCGCCGAGCGTGTATCTGCTAACCGGTGGCATAACGAAGTCCTCCTGAAGGACCCTTCAGAGCTTGATGCTGAGATGCTGGCCTGGATCCGCGAAGGATATGCCCTCACTGTCTGAAACAGGATGAACGCAGGTTCGTTTCCGAGGGCATGAAGCTTTCGCGGGCCCTGCCCCACCGGACCAGATTTGGCCGGCCCGCCCGGGCCGAAAAACTTGACACGATCGGCGTTCCTTCGGCGGTCGATTGCGGGACACTTGAGCCATGGATCCGGGCCGGGAAGCAACCGTCGCCGAATACGGGCGTGCCTGCCTTCAGCTGAAAAGTTGGCTGGCGAACGCGACGCCATCGGATTTGAAGCGCAAGAGCAACGGGACCCGCTGGACCAACGAGGAACTGCTTTTCCACATGGTCTTCGGATACATGATCGTCCGGTCCCTCTTGCCCTTGGTCCGCGTCATGAGTCGCCTGCCCCGATCCTGGGGCAGGGGGTTCGCCGCCGCTTTGAACGCGGGAACCGGCCCGTTCGACTGGGTGAACTATTGGGGTTCCCGGGCGGCCGCCACGGTCTATGACCGGCACCGGATGGGCCGGAAACTCGAAAAGACGATCACGGTACTGGCGCACCGCCTCGAACGCGAAAGCCCGGACTCCCTGGCCAGATCGATGCCTTTCCCGACCCGGTGGGACCCCTTCTTCACAGCTGACATGACGCTCGCGGACACCTATGCCTATGCCACCCGGCATTTCGACTTCCATGCGCAGCAGCTGAGCCTCCGGCCGCCGGAGTTTTAACAAGTTTTCACAGACTGTTCCGATTTGTGAATATTTGGGGTAATCTCTTAATCAATGTTAACCAAATTTGAAGTACTAGAGACCATCGTCCGCACCGGCGCCTTGCTGATTGCCCGCCTGGACAGTGCCGACGAGGCCTACCGTGTATCTGAAGCGGCCATCGAGGGCGGCATCCGTGCAGTGGAGGTCCCGTTGACTGTTCCCGGTGCCCTGGGAGTCATCGAGCGGCTTGCCGACAAATACGGGGACCAAGGCATCGTGATCGGCGCCGGTACCGTGCTCGACGCAGAAGCTGCTTTTGCGAGCATCTCTGCGGGCGCCCGGCTGTTGGTCAGCCCGCAGTTCAATCCGAAGATGATCGCTGCAGGAAACCGCTACCAAGCCGTCACTGCCAGCGGAGCGTTCACCCCCACGGAGGTCGTCAACACCCTCGAAGCCGGGGCTGACATCATCAAGCTGTTCCCCGCTGAGCTGGGCGGGCCCTCATATGTCAAGACCATCCTGGCGCCCCTGCCGCAGGCACCCATCATGCCTTCCGGCGGAGTTACGCCCGCGAATGTCGGCGCCTGGTTCGGCGCGGGTGTGACCGCCGTCGGCGTGGGAAGTTTTGTGACAAAGGCGGCCCGGAACGACGGCGACTACGGACTAGTCGCCCGCGCTGCGCAGACCTTCCTCACAGCGATCGACGAAGCCCGGCGCTAACCGAAGCCCGGCGCTAGCCGGCAAGCAAATCCGGCAGGAGCCGGCGAAAGCACAACCCGACAAAGACTGTCGGTCAGAACACAAAGGAGTGAGCTGCATGAGCCAAGCATCAGCAGATATAGAGGCCACGGATACCAAGCCCCTGAGGCGCGTGAGAATCAGGTGGTACCTGGTAGCTCTGCTGGTCATCGGCGGGATCGTGAATTACCTGGACCGAAACAACCTGAGCATCGCGAACACCACGATTGCCAAGGAATTCGGCCTTAACGCCCTTCAGATGGGGTTGCTGCTTTCGGCGTTCTCGTGGCCGTACGCTATTGCCAACCTGCCTGCCGGCTACCTTGTGGACAAGTATGGTCCCAAGCGCATGTTCGCCTGGGCCGCCGGACTCTGGTCCATCATCTCGATGCTCTCCGCCCTCGCCAATTCCTTCGGCTTCCTGTACGCCGCCCGTGTGGCCTTGGGTATTTCGGAATCCCCATTCTTCACTTCCGGGCTGAAGGTCGCCGACCGTTGGTTCAACAAGACCGAGCGCGCCCTGCCGGTCTCGATCGTCAACACCGGCTCGCAGATTGCCAACGCCATCGCCCCTCCGCTGCTGACCTTCCTGTTGCTGACCATGAGCTGGCGCGGCATGTTCATCGTCATCGGCGCACTCGGCGTGATCGTCGCCCTCGTGTGGCTCCGCGTCTACCGTGACCCCACGCTCAAGGAACAGTTCCTCATCAAGGGTGCCGAGTTCGAAGAGCAGTCGAAGCCCAGGGAAAAGCAGGCCGGTTGGGGCGAACTGCTCAAGCAGAAGAACACCTGGTTCATGGTCCTGGGCGCGTTCGGCATCTTCTACACAGTGTGGGTCTACCTCACCTGGTTGCCGAGCTACCTGCAGACCGCCCGTGGCTTCAGCCTCAGCCAGAGTGGCTGGCTCGCGGCCCTGCCGTTCCTCTGCGGCATCATTGGTGTGCTGACCGGCGGCGTGATCTCCAGCAGGGCCATCCGCCGCGGCATTCCTACCGTCACCGCCCGCAAGCTCCCGATCGTCGGAGGCGCGCTCCTCGCCGCCGCAGCCGTCCTGCCCGTTGCCTATGTTGATAACTCCGCACTGGCTATCGTCCTGCTCTCTGTCGGTTACTTCGCCGCCCAAGTGCCGATCGGTGTCCTCTGGACGCTGGCAGCGGACATCGCAGAACCCTCCCAGGTGGCTTCCTTGGGCGCCATCCAGAACTTCGGCGGCTTCCTCGGTGCGGCACTCGCTCCGATCGTCACTGGCTTCATCCTTACCGAAACCGGCGGCAACTACACCCTGGTCTTCCTGATCGGCGGAGTCTTGCTGGTGGTGGGCGCACTCTCCTACGGTTTCTTCGTCAAGGACCGCCGGGCCACAGTTACGGCCTAGCCTCGGCGCTGTGGCGGGGACGGCAGCAATGCCTACCCGCCACAGCCCTTGACTGAAAGAATTTGATCCAGGGTTCAATGCAGAACAGACAGTTGAAGACAACCATGCCGCAGGTATTTTTTGTGATCGGGCCGGCGGGCTCCGGCAAGTCGAGCGTCAGCAAGCTCCTCGCCGAACACCACGGTGCCGCTTACATCGACAAGGACACCGCCACCAAGCGATTCACGGAGCTGCTGTTGACACTCGACGGCTCCGATCCGAACGAGCGCGATAATAATGAGTTCTACCAGCGGGCCATCCTGCCGCTGGAGTACGCGTCCATTTTGGACCTCACCCGTGACAACCTGAGCGTCGGCCGCTCCGTGGTCCTGGACGCACCCTTTGGCAAGTTCTTCGCCGATCCGGACTACCTCATCAACGCCGGGCGGGAGCATCATTGGCCCGAGGCCGAACTGATCGTGGTGCATGTGCGAACCGATGGGGAGGCTGTCAGGGCGCGCCTTGTAGCCCGGGGATATGAGCGCGACGAATGGAAGCTCAATAACTGGGAACAATTCTGGGCCGCATCCCAGGTCAACGCCTGTGAGTGGAAAGGTGCCCGCCACGTCGAACTCGACAACAGCGGCGACGCGATCGACGTCGGGCTTCTTGACGTTGTGTTCGGCATCGGCGGTGTTCCGACGTCCGACCCGCCGGCTTGAGCGACCGCCAAAAAACGAATGTCCGAACTGCGCGGCACGCCCGCTATGACGGGTTTGTGACCGTCTCCACCTAGAATTGCTGGTTGAAGCAATTCAAACGAGAGCCGCGGCGCACAACGCTGCGAATCCTAGGGGACAAGACCATGCCGGATTCCGTGGAGAACGAAGCCAGCGCCGCTGCATCTATCGAAGGGCAGCCCGAGCTTCGTCGACGCCGCGATCGCCGTCGCGAAGAGGGTGACCCCTGGACAGGAACCATGCCGATCATCACGCCGAACGATTCCGACGCACCCGCATCCACGCCTGCCCCGCTGCAAAGCAGATCGTGGGCCGAAGCGGCAGCCGCAGCCGACGCATCCACCGGAGCGGTCACCGACCCGGCCAGCGGTGACGCGAGCCGTGAGGAACCGCGCCGCGAGATCCCGACGGCGGCAGCACCGGCGTCGGGCGCTGACTCCCCGGCATCCGCTCGAGCCGGACGGGCCGCAGCCGCCAATGCTCCGATTTCAGACTTCATCTCGTCCCCGGGTTCCTTCGTGAGGGAACAGAAACCGCGTCCCATCGGTGGCTTCCGCGGCATGCTCTACAGGCTGACCGGCGGCGCGTGGAACCTCGGTCCCAGCGCCAAGCAGCGTGAAGAGGACGAGCTCGCGCGGCGCATTTCCCGCCAGCTTCAAGGCAGCTACAACACCGCCGTGCTGAGCCTCAAGGGCGGGATCGGCAAGACCTCGACGACGGTCGGCGTGGGCCTCACCCTGGCGGAATTCCGCGGCGACCCGCCCTGCGCCATCGACGCGAACCCCGATTCCGGCGACCTCGTGGAGCGTGCGCTGGGCGAGGGCATCTACCAAAAGGCCACGCCGCGCACCATCACGGACCTGCTCAAGAACGTGGACAACGTCGATTCGCTCACGGCGCTGGCCCGGTACATGCACCATGCCGGCCGACTGCACCTGATCGCCGGTGAACAGGACCCTGAAGTTTCGGATTCGCTGACCGCCGAGGAATACTTGCGGATCCGCCAGCTGATCTCGGGCTACTACTCCATCGCGCTGACCGATTGCGGTACCGGCGTCACGCACAATGCCATGAGCGGCATCCTGCAATCGGCCGACAACCTCATCATCGCCGCCGGCTACGCCGTGAGCGGTGCCAAGCGTGCCCGCAGCACCCTTCAGTGGCTTGCGAGCCACGGCTACGAGGACCTCGCGCGCAACGCGATCGTGGTGATCACGGACAAGGACGAGGTGTCGTCCCGCGTGGACAAGGATGCCATCGAGGAACACCTCGCCGGGATCTGCCGCCAGTTGATTGCCGTGCCGCACGACAGGGGAGTGGCCGACGGCGACCTGGTCACCCTGGACGTCCTGCGCCCCGACACCCGGCGTGCGTACAAAGAGATCGCGGCCGCGATCGTGGATGGGTACGTGTAGCGCCTCCCCTTTTCGGCGGCCCCGCCCAACTAGCTCGCATTAGATGTCGTTTTGAGCGCTCAAAACGACATTAACTGCGAGTCAGTTGGGTGGGGCTACTTAGTTATTGCCTAGCGTGACGCCCGCGACACTCTATTACTACTTGGTTTTGCCCGGGTAAGAGCGGGTTCTTACTCGACTACTACGCGGATTGCAAATTGTCGCTTCCGCCGGGATTTCCCTAAAGTTGCACCTGGACGTCATTCGCTTTGCGGGGCGACCTCGCCATGACCGGGAACTGGGCCCGGGCATGGTGCACCCAATTCCGTGCCTTCATGACACCCTGCTGCGCCCGTCTCTGAACCCGAGGCCAGCACCCAGGAGCCTCTTTTGATTCCCAAAAAACTTGCCTTGATGTTCGCTGCCGTGCTTCTCCTCGGAGTGACGGGTGCCACGGGCGCTCGGCCTTCCGCCAACACAGCGCCCGACGCCGGCGCCGCACCAATCGCGAATGCCGCACCCGCCGCTGAGGTGGCCCCGCTCGCGACGCCAGCTCCAGCACCGCCCGCTGCCCCCACTCCAGCACCGCCCGCCGTTCCGCAGCCTGCCGCCGCTCCCGCACCCGCCGTCGTCGTGCCCCAGGCTGCCGCCGTACCCCAAGCGGACGCTGTACCCCAAACCGACCAGGGCGGCTCCGTCAAGGTGCTCGACACCACCGCGGCCATCACCGACCCCAACTGGTTCCGCCAGGCCTACGCCGAGGGCTTCCGTCTCTACGTGATGCACTCCACCGTCTGGGGCACGTGCACTCCGTGGCAGCAGACCCAGGCCCAATTGAAGATGGCGCTCGACGCCGGCCTCAAGATCGCGGTCTACACGCGTGACGCGTCGTGCTGGTCGAACGGGATCAAAGCGGCCGGTCCGTACATGTCCCAATTGCAGTTCTTCGCCCTGGACATCGAACCCGGTGGATCCCTGGTGACGCGGGCCATGGTGGATGGCGTGCGGAGCCTCGGCGTTCGGCCCGTGATCTACAGCGGCAGCGGCATGTGGCCCGGGTTGATGGGCAACAGCACCGCATTTGCGGACGTGCCCCTGTGGGATACCGACACGAGCAATCTCAACTACGCCAGCTGGGTCCCCAACTACCTGGCACCGAACCCCGTGCAGTACGGCGGCTGGAACACGGCCGGCACCATGCGCGTCGGCATCCAGCAGAAGTTCGAACATACCCTGAACGGCATCAACGTGGACCTGAACTCGTTCAACGCCAGCTTCCTGAAGTAGTCGCTGCGCTTCGTGCCCTGCGCTGCGCTAAATTCCTGACGCGGGCGGAATTCCGGGGGCGCAGGGAAAAGACCGTGTCGGAGAGCACTGGAGTTGTCCACATGGGGGAATTCGGTGCTGTCGCGGGCCTCAATCCCCGTGGCAGGTTCTTAGGCATGACCCGCTTGCCACGCCTGATACTCAGCCGAGATCACCTTTTTCACGGAACGACCCTCAAGGAACTCGCCCGCAGCGCCAAAACGGGTGCCTTGCATCGCGTCCGCCAAGGCGTGTACGTCGACGGCCACGCGTGGGCAGCGCTGAAGCCGTGGGAACAATACCGTGTCCAGATCAGCGCGGCGGCCGAAACCTCCAGAGCGCGGACCATTTTCGCCAGGCACTCGGCGGCGTCAGTATGGGGGATCCCCACCATCGGCCTGCATCATCCGGTGCAGGCCGTGACCCTGAGGAACGACGGCGGCCGCTCGCGGGCCGGGATAACCCGCCACTACGCGGACCCCTCCGGCCTCAACGTATGTCGCCGCGAGGGACTCCTGGTGACTGACAGGGTTCGCACCGTACTGGATCTGGCAGCGTTCACCCCGTTCGTCGAAGCCGTCGCTCCCTTGGATCACGTGCTCAAATCCGACCGGAAACGGGGATTGCCTGCTATCACGAAAGAGGCGCTTCTGGCAGGAGCGGACGGAATTTACACGGCGGCGGCCATCCGGAGAATCCAAACGGCGGTCGAATTCGCAGATCCCCTGTCCGGATCCGCGGGGGAATCCTACAGCCGCGCCTTGATGCATGTCGGCGGCTTTGAGGCCCCGGTTCTTCAACGCGAATTCCGCGACGAAGCGGGCCTGGTGGGCTTTTCGGACTTCTATTGGAAGGGTGTGCGGGTGGCCGGGGAGTTTGACGGCATCGACAAGTACCTGAAACCGGAATTCCTCAAGGGACGGACCCCCGCTCAAGCCGTCGTCGAGGAGAAGCTGCGCGAAGACCGGATCCGTGCCACGGGGTGCGGCGTCGTCCGTTGGGTGTGGGCGGAACTCATGGCGCCCGGCGTGTTAGAACGGAAGCTGGCAGCGGCAGGCGTGCCCCGGCGTCGTCCGCGCGGAATGCCTGACGCTGCGCGAAATGCCTGACGCTGCGCGGAATGCCTGGCGCAGCGCTAAATGCCTGACGCAGCGCTAAATGCCTGGCGCTGCCGGAATTCCGTGCGCGACAGGTATTTCGCGCGTCGCAAATGGAGTGGCGGCCTAGGATGAAAGGGATGACGACAACCAGCACCGTTCAACCCTTCAATCTCCGCAGCATCGCGTTGCCCGCCTTTGGGCCCGCCCTGCTGTTCTGTATCGGCGAAGGCGCAGTGCTTCCGGTGGTGGCCTTGTCCGCCCGCGACCTGGGTGCGTCCGTGGCTGTGTCCGCGTTGGTGGTCACCCTGATCGGGCTGGGATCCTGGTTCTTCAACCTGCCCGCGTCGCTCATCACCATTAAATTCGGCGAACGATGGGCCATCGTGGCTGCAGGCGCCGCCGGAGCGTTGGCCTTGTTGGCCGCAGGATTCGCGCCGCTCCTTGCGCACAACGGAATCTGGCTGCTCGCCGCGGCGATGACCGTCGTCGGGATGTCCACGAGCGTCTTCAACCTCGCGCGCCAGAAGTACCTCACGGAAGCCGTCCCCGTGATTTACCGGGCCCGCGCGCTCTCGACGTTGGGCGGAGTGACCCGGATCGGCGTGTTCATCGGCCCGTTCGTCGGTGCGGCCGTGATGCAGTTCGCCGGCATCAGCGGGGCGTATTGGGTTGGCGTGGTGGGCATGGCGGCCGCCGCGGTGTTGTCCCTCACCATCCCGGATCTCGTCTTGCCGGACGACGTCGACGGCGGCCGCAAGGGTCCGGAGCCTACCCTCCGTGGTGTTGCGGTTTCCCATGCGGGCGTGTTCCTCACGATCGGGACCGGGATCCTGCTGCTCAGCGCCCTGCGGGCCTCACGCCAAGTTGTCATCCCGTTGTGGGCGGACCACCTGGGATTGGACGCGACACACGCGTCTCTGATCTACGGCTTGTCCGGCGCGATCGACATGCTGGTGTTCTATCCGGCCGGCAAGCTCATGGACCGCAAGGGGCGCATGTGGGTCGCGGTGCCGTCCACCCTCATCATGGGCGCGGCGTTGTTCCTGATGCCGTCCTCCGCCGAGTTCGTGGGGCTCCTGCTGGCCTCGCTCCTGATCGGCTTCGGCAACGGCATCAGCTCGGGACTCATCATGACTCTCGGCGCCGACTTTTCCCCGGAGAAGGGCCGCGGGCAATTCCTCGGCCTGTGGAGGTTCATTTCCGACGCCGGTGCCACGGGCGGGCCAGTGCTGCTCTCGGCGCTCACTGCCGCAGTATCGCTCGCGGCGGGCGTCTGGGCCACCGGCTTCCTGGGCGTGGCCGCGGCGGCGGTATTCGCCGTCGCGCTCCCGAAACTCAAGCACCGCAGGAACTACTAGTCCCCAGCCGCCCCCTAGCTTCGCAAGCTCAGCCAGGGAACCCCGCGGCTGTGGGCCCACCCACCGGCTCCCTCGCCGGAGGCGTTGGCCCAGACCCCTCGCTTTGCGAGCCACCACCGGCGGTGTGGGTATGCGGCTCCCAGATTCCGGTCAGGTGGCTCCGGTATGGTGAATTGGATGTTCTCAGTCATCGCGCCTCCGCATCGTGCCCCCACTGCGAATCCGACCCCTGGGAATCCCGCCAAAGACGGCGCCCCGTCGCTTGGTTCAGGGGCACAGAATCGCCTGCCGAAGAGCGACGCAAAGCAGTCCCGGCCTGATCTGGCGACGCTCACCGCACTGCGTTTTGTTGCCGCTCTGTGGGTGGTGTTCTTCCACCTTCAAGCCATGCAGCACACCTTCCTTGCCCCCGTCTACGAGCTGTTCCGACCCATCATTGCCAACGGCGACCTCGGTGTGGACGTGTTCTTTGTTCTCAGCGGCTTCATCATCACCTACACGTACCTGGACCGACTCGGCCCACGGTTCAGCTGGCGAGCTTCAGCGGACTTTGTCTGGGCCCGGTTCGCCCGGATGTGGCCCGCGTTCGCGCTGGTGGTGGGCGTGTTGGGCCTTTGGTTGGTGTACGGGAGCGCGCAGGAATCCGTGCGGGAATGGTCCCTCCAGACCGAGTCTCCCGACCTGTCGCCGTGGGGTCTCGCCAAGCAGCTGCTGATGATGCATCTCTGGTTCCAGCCGGGTACCGACGGCGCCAGTTGGTTCGGGCCCGGATGGACGGTAAGTGCCGAGTGGCTGGCCTACTTGGCATTTCCGCTGCTGGCGCTGGTCCTGTTCCGACTACGCCGTCTCCATCCGCTCGCGGCGCTGGCCGCCTCTGTGCTCGTTCTCCTGCCGACGGCCGTCTGGGGTCCGGACTTGCCCATCGCCACGGATGAGCATCAGCCTTACGAATGGCTGCTGCGGATCGCATGCTGCTTCATTGCCGGAGCCTTCGCTTGCATCGCCGCACGGAATGCGGACCGTATGAAATTCAATGCTGCCCTGGCCGGTCCGGGCGCCCTGCTGACCGGAACCGCCGTCGTCGTCTTTCTGGCCACGGCAGGTAAACCGGGTCCGGGACGGCTGGCCGTGCTTGCCTTCCCGTTGCTCATTGCCCTGCTTAGCCTGACCCGCGGCTGGCTCCGCTCGGCATTGTCCGCCCGGTGGCTGCAGTATGGCGGGCACAGCTCCTACAGCCTCTACTTGGTCCACATGTTCTTCATCTACCTCTTCTACTGGCTCATCAGGGACTGGCCGAACGGCGCCGGACCTGTGGCGGAGAACGAGCTCGGGGTGGCATGCTTGCTCGGGATTGCCTTGGCCACCCACCTGCTGTACAAGTATGTCGAGGAACCGGCCCGACTCCGGTTGCGCGCATTGGTGCCGAAGGTCGGTGCCGCGAAGCCGGGGGCGTGATGCCGTGCGTGAACCTCAGCCGAGCGAACTGAGGAACGCGATGGTGTCCGCTGCCACCTGGTCCGGACACTCCCACAAGACCAGATGCCCTACCCCGGGATAGACCTTCAACACGGCGCCTGATATTCGCGCCGCCAAGGCCCCTTGGTGCCTTCGAGGCAACACACCGTCATGCGCGCCCCACAGGATCAGGGTGGGCGCGAGAATGGTTCCGAACTCGGTGGGCGGAGTTGCCGTACGCAAGCCATTGAGGATGAGCTTCCACGCATGCGCGGGCATCCTGAGTCCGTCGCGCACCCGGTCCTCGATAAACCAAGTGGGAACCGCATGCAGCAGTGGGAACCAAGCCAAGGAATTCCGGACCCAGTTCTCGTCGACTGGGTCCTGCAGAGTGGCGACTTCATCGGCGAAAGCAGTCCGGCCCCGAAGGCTCAGCGGAGAGCCAACCAGCACGAGCGCCGCGACGCGACCAGGGTACGCGATGGCTAACTGCTGGGCCACGTAGCCGCCGCTCGAGGAACCAAGAACGGACGCCCTGTGCACACCGAGCGCATCCAGGATGGCTGCGGCGTCCTCGGCCTGCTCCGCCAGCGAATAGCCGTGCTCTGGCTTCTCCGCGTCGCCCTGCCCGCGGAGGTCGGGCGCGTAGACCCTGAAGTCCGTCAGCAGGGGTACAAGGCGGTCGAAACTACGGCGGGATTCGCCCCAGGCGTGCAGAAGCAACACCGGCTTCGCATCGGCGTCGCCATGGACCAAACACGGAACCCGAATATCCGTGGTGAGCCTGAGATCCAGGACTTCGGCGCCCATAGCATCAGGGTACGCCTCGCCGCACTAAGGTGACTGCTGCCGTCGGGCATTCAGACCAAATAGCCAAGTGGCCGCGACCGTCGCCAGATAACCGGTGATGACAATCAAGGAGACCCCGGCCCAGAAGTAGTGGGTGGTGCTCTCCTGCCCGAAACCGCTCGCGATTCCGATCAGCGAGTACACCGCAACGGCCGCGGCCACCACGCCCGCGAGGGTCGACAGCGAAAGCCACAAACGCGACGACGCCCAATGGTCACCGCGGCCGTCCTGGACGTTCCAGCGCTTTCCCGTGCGCAGCACCAGCCAGCCGGCCGGCAGCATGACCGCTCCGACCACGAGGAACGCGGCGACGACGTCGGCGGGCCTGTGCCACTGGTTGATCAAGGTGGAAACTCCGGCCGCCACCGCGAAAGTGCCACCGAGGAACCCCGCCAGGGGCCGCCAGCGCGGCGACACCACCAGGAACACCGCGGCAGCCGCAGACGCCGCGAGCGTGGTGTGACCGGAGGGCAGCGAGTTCAGTTCAATGGTCTGGACGCCGCGGAACGGCCTGTTCGGGAACCAGTCCTTGAGGAGCTGGGTGGCCAGGTTTGCCGCGACACATGCGGCCACCGCGATCCCGGCGGACTTCCAGCGACGGCGCATTAAGGTGACGAAAAGAACGACGACGGCGGCAATCGCCACCGAGGTGACCGGCAGCCAATCGAGGAACTGGGTGGTCGCCCGCTCGGTGGGACCGTTGATGGTCGCGGCCTCCACCAGGGCGGATTCGTCGATGTACTGTCCGGTGGTGGTGCGAACAAAAAAGTAGTAGGTGGCAACGAATGCGGCCATGCATGCCAGGGTTGCGAGCACAAAAAGCAAGCCCATCCCAGCGCCCGGCCAGCGCCTGGTAGCGGTTCCACGTGTGGCCGGCAGCCGGCTCGTCTTAGGAAAACTCATTGCTTTCAGGGTGTCATATTTGGCTGGGAGGATCACTTTTGCTCGGCGAGGAGCTCCTCGTAGAGCGTCAAGTGTTCGGCGACCATGCGCTCGGCACTGAAGTAGTTTTCCGCGGCGTGGCGGCACTCGGCGCGATCCAGCGCGGCGGCGGCGATGACTGCCTCGGCCAGCTCCGGGGGGCTGGGACGAAGGTAGCCCGTGACGCCCTCGGAGACGATTTCCGGGGCGGATCCGCGGAATGTTGCCACCACCGGAGTCCCGGCGGCGAGGGACTCGATCATGGCCATGCCGAAAGGTTCATCCCACTGAAGCGGATTCAGCAAGGCCACGGACCCGCCCAGGAGGACGAACTTGTCCGCAGCGTTCAGCTCGCCGAGGTATTCGACGTCGGGCCCCAGCAGCGGCGCGATGACCGCGGCGTAGTACTCATGTTCTTCCGCGCTGTACATCTTGGCCGCAATTCGCAGCGGTACCTGGGCCAGGCGGGCGGTCTCTATTGCTTCCGGCAGGCCCTTTCCGGGATGCATCCGGCCGAGGAAGCTGGCGTAGCCGCCGTCGCCGGCTCCGAGCGGGACGGATTGCGTGTCGATGCCGTGGTGGATGACCCTCCTTATCTTGATTCCGGGGGCAGTTTCCGCTTGATGGTGCGAGATGGCAATGATCGCGGTGTCTGTGGCCATGGCCTGGTAAATGTCATGGTTTTCTTCTGAAAACGGAAGGTGCGCCGTTGCGACGATGGGCGTTCCCTCCGGCCGATGCCGGTACAGCGGCCCCGCCAAGGTGTTGTCGTGGATGAGGTCGACGTCGTGCATGGCCGCGAAGGCGTACACGCTGTGGCGGAGCTCGTCCGTCCCGTTCCCTATCCGGGAGCCGTCGGCAAGCGGCGGGCCGGGGACCTTGTCCACTGGACACGTGCTTCCGGACGCCGCGGCGAGGAGCACATCGTGGCCCGCGGCCACCAGGCCGCGAGCGAGGATATCGATGATCGACTCCGTCCCCCCGTATGCAGGCGGCGGGACTGGAATCCAAGGCGGCGCAACCAAGCCGATGCGCACCTAGTGCCCCCGCCGCAGACCAGAGGTGACGTGGTGGACATCCAAGAGATCGGACAACGGCTTGCGGGCTTCGCGGTGCAGCGCGACATCCTCGGGCAGGTCCGTGACCCGTGTTTCTCCGTTGACCACCTCCACGGAGATCCGGGAGCCGGCAAGCGGGATGTTCCGCATTTTGATCCGGCCGAAGCCTTCGGGAACCACTGGTGCCAGCCAGAGGCCGCCGTGAGTGAGGCAAGGATCGAAACGGAGCAATACGCGCAGCAAGTGAACAGGTGTGGCAGCGGCCCACGCTTGCGGCGAACAGGACGAAGGGTAGGGGACGGGCGTCCCGTAGGTTTTCCTGTCCAGGCCGCAGAACAACTCCGGTAGCCGTCCGTCGAACGCCTCTGCCGCATCGAGTAGGCCCGTGACGAGGCGCTGGGACTCCTCGACGAAGCCGTAGCGCATCAATCCGCCCGCAATGAGGGCATTGTCATGCGGCCACACCGAGCCGTTGTGGTAGCTCGCCGGGTTGTAGGCCGCCATGTCCGAGGCCAACGTCCGGACGCCCCAGCCCGTGTACATTGTGTCCGACATGAGCCGCTCCGCGACTAACCGAGCCTTGTCGTCGTCGACGACCCCGCTCCACAGGCAGTGACCCATATTGGATGCGCAGGCGTCTACCGGCCGCTTGTCGCGATCGAGGGCGATGGCGAAATAGCCGCGTTCTGGGAGCCAGAATTGCTCGTTGAACTTTCGCTTGAGTTCGGCCGCCCGCGCGCCCCACACCGCAGCCAGCTTCAGGTCGCCCTCCTCCTGGGCCATCAAGGCCCGGCTGAGATAGGCGGTGTAGACGTAGCCTTGGACTTCGCACAAGGCGATCGGCGGCTCCGCCAATGTGCCGTCGGCGAAATTGATCCCGTCCCCGGAGTCCTTCCAGCCTTGATTGAGGAGGCCATGGTCCGTGGCCCGCGAGTACTCAACGAACCCGTCGCCGTCGGCGTCTCCGTAGTCGCGGATCCAGTCAAGGGCCCGGTCCACCGCCGGCAGAAGGGACTCCGAGACCTCGGAATGGAACCCCCAGCGGGTGAGCTCCCCCGCGAGCGTGACGAACAACGGGGTGGCATCCACTGAACCGTAGTACGCACTGCCGCCGCCAAGCGCGAGGCCTGTCGTGGCGCCCAGGCGCACCTCATGCAGGATCCGGCCCGGCTCCTCTTCGCTGAGCGGATTGACGGTCCGGCCCTGATGGTCGGCCAAGGTTTTGAGCGTTCCCAACGCCAGGGACGGGTCCAGTGGAAGGGTCATGAAGGACGTCAGGAGGGAGTCCCGGCCGAAAAGCGCCATGAACCAAGGCGATCCTGCGGCCACCACCGTCCGTCCGGGATGGTCGGGGTCGAAGATCCTGAGGGAACCGAGGTCTTCCCTGCTCCGGGCCAATGCTTTGTCGAAGGCCTGGTTGGCAAGCTCCGTTATGGGAACCCTGCCGTGCCACTCCTGAAGCCTTTCTTCGGGAAGATCGTAGGCGCGCTGGTTCCCCCAAACCTGGGCGTCCGCCTCGGGTCCAACTCCGTCGATGCGGGGCGTGGCCGTCACACCCGTGGACCAATGGCCTTGGGGCTCAAGAGAGATGTCGTAGCTGACGACGTCTCCGTCAACCTCGGCATTCGGTGCGTCAATGGTGACAAGTACGTGCCGCCCCTCCCGCTGGGACTCGAGGACTAACGAACCGTCACTGGCCCGCGTCAAATGCACGCTCTCGTGGCGTGCCCGGCCTTCCTTCACTTCGAAGATGTCCGCAAAGTCCGCATTGACCGTGAGTGAAACCGTGGCGTGGGTGGGCTTGCTGGAAAAATTCCTGATCGTAATCTCTTCGTGCACCCCGCCGAACAGGCTCCGCCGGCGCTCGATCAGGAGATGGCTGTCTGCCAAGCCATCGGTGCGAGACGCTCGGCCGACGAAATCGGCGCGATAGGGCTCCGGGACAGGGGAACCCAAGGCCTCGATGGGGTGGCCGTTCACCTCCAACGCCCAGTTCGAAACGAACCGTGTGTCGCGGAAGAACATCCCGTGCGGGCGCAGTTGGTCCATATCGCCGTTGGCCGCCGAGACGCAAAACGATGTTCCTGCCAAAAGTGTCACGGCACCTGCGCCGGCCGAACCTGCGAGGTTCTCGGCATTCCAACCTGTCATTAATGGGCTCCAAAGCTAGGGACGGGGGAATGGGGCAGCTTGCTTCAGCGTATTCGCCGCGTCTTCGGAAGTGAACCCTCCTGCAGATATGGGGGCTCTTGGGTGGACGCTCGCTCGGATATGGGGGCTCTTGGGTGGACGCTCGCTCGGATAT